>JALYTZ010000081.1 GCA_030854025.1 Vulcanimicrobiota bacterium | reverse complement strand
GCCGCGACACGAACAGTTTTACACACGTTACGGAAATCCGACGCTCGCTCGCGTTGAAGCACTGATCGCTCAGCTCGAAAATACCGAAGCGGCGCTGGTAACCGCCTCCGGCATGGCGGCGATAACGGTCGCGCTGCTCTCGTCGGTTCGCGCCGGCGATCACGTCGTGGCGCAGACCAGCCTCTACGGCGGCACGGCCAATCTTCTCGCTAACTGGCTCCCGCGTTTCGGCGTCGATGCCGCGTTCGTCGATCAGAGCGATCCGGACGCGTTCGCCGGCGCACTGCAGCCGAACACGCGCGTGCTGTTTTTGGAGTCGCCGAGCAACCCGCTGCTGCGCATTACCGACCTGCGCGCCGTGACGGCTTTAGCGCGCGAGCGCGGCATTACGACGATTGCCGACAACACCTTCGCGACGCCGTACAATCAGCGTCCTGCGGACTTTGGCGTTGATATCGTGGTGCACAGCGCGACGAAAAACCTCAACGGACACTCCGACGTGATCGCCGGCGCGATCGCGGGTTCGGCCGAACGCGTTCGACTTTGCTGGGAAACGTCGGCTGCGCTCGGCGCGGTGCTCGGCCCAATCGACGGCTGGCTCTTACTGCGCGGACTGCGCACCTTGGCCGTACGCATGGAGCGGCACAATCGCACTGCCCAGCGCGTGGCTGAAATGCTCGCCGCGCACCCGAACGTCGCCGCCGTGCACTACCCGGGACTACCGACGCACGAGCAGCACGCATTGGCTCGCGCGCAGATGCGCGGCTTCGGCGGAATCTTAAGCTTCGAAGTTCGCGGCCGATTCGAGGACGCCGAGCGTGTGATTTCATCGCTGCGACTGCCGCTCCGCGCAGCCAGCGTCGGCGGCACCGAATCGCTGGTGGTGCATCCGGCCGCGATGTGGCGCGGAATGTTCGATGAGAACGCGCTCTCCGCGATGGGGCTCGCGCCATCGCTGATTCGCCTCTCGGTGGGGCTCGAAAACGATGACGATTTGCTGGCCGACCTCGACCAGGCGCTTTCGAGCGGCATGGGCGCGGCGGCTTCCGGGGGAAAGGGCGTGCATGGCTAAGCGTTTGGAAGACCTCGATCCCGGCACGCCGGTGCGCTGCGGCGGCGAAGCCGCGGGCGAAGTGCGCGCCGTCTACTCCACCGGCGAGTCGAAAGTTCCCGAATACTTGTGCGTCTACTGGACCGGTCGGGCCGAAGAAACGCTCGTATCGACGGATGAAGTTGCGAGCATTGAAGACGGCGTCGTGCTCATGCAGTCCAGCCTGTCGGCATACGCGGACCTCGTCGCCTACGATCCGGCGCGTAATCCAACGTTGCGGCGCCTGCGCTAACGTTCGGCGGAGACGCGCTTCGGCGCGTCGTATATAGGCGGGTCGACTATGGAGAGCATGAAATTTTCTATTGTGATCCCGACCTACAACGAGGCCGGCGGCATCGAGCGTCTTCTGCGCGGACTTCACGAGCTGTTTCAGAAGAACGAACTCGACGGAGAGATCATCGTCGTCGACGATAATTCGCCGGATGGGACGGGCGCGATCGTCGACCGTCTGTCGCAGGAGATGCCGGTGCGCTGCCTGCATCGGCCCGGCAAGATGGGCCTGTCCAGCGGGGTGATCGAGGGCTGGGCGTTCGCCCGGCCCGATTCGCAGGCGCTGGGCGCCATGGATGCCGACTTCAGCCACGACATCAACATTCTTCCGGTCATGGTTCGCGCGCTCGAATCCGGCGGATACGGTTTGGCCGTCGGCAGCCGGTACGTAAAAGGCGGCGGAATTACGAACTGGCCGTTCAAACGCAAAGTGACTTCGCGCGTCGCGTGCATGCTCGCGGCGCCGCTCACGCGAATCCGCGATTTGACCAGCGGCTACATCCTGGTCAAGCGCGAAGCGATCGAAGGCGTCGTTTTAGACCCGATCGGTTTCAAAATCGGCTTGGAAGTTATTGCGAAGGGGCACTACGGCCGCGCGCTCGAGGTGCCGTACGTGTTCACGGATCGAGTCGCCGGTGAATCGAAGCTGAACGAGAAAGAAATCTTCAACTACTTGAAACAATTGCGCAAGCTCTATGCGGCGCGTTTCTTTCCGCGTTCGGGTAAGGCGCAGGCGTAATGCCGATGCCCGAATGGCTGCGGCTGCGCCGCAGTAAAACCGAATCGAGCGAAGACGCGGCACTGTGGACGAAGTGCTCCAAATGCGGTGAAGTGCTGTATCGTCGGGATTTGGCGGCCAATCTTTTCGTGTGCACGAAATGCGGCCATCATTTCCGCATGAGCGCGCACGACCGGATCAGTTCGATCGTCGACGCGGACTTCGCTGAAATCGGCAATGACATTACGCCCGGCGACCCGCTGACATGGGTCGACGTAAAGAGTTATCCGGCGAAACTTGCCGACTCGCGCGAGAAATCGCAGCTCTCCGAAGGCGTCGTTTGCGGATTCGGAAAGCTCGGCGGCATCGAGATCGCCTTGGGAGTCATGGACTTCCACTTTCGCGGCGGCACGATGGGGACGGTGGTCGGCGAACGGATTACGATGCTGCTCGAAGAGGCGCTCAAACGTCGCGTGCCGTGCATCATTTTCACCGCAAGCGGCGGCGCGCGCATGGAAGAAGGCATGCTTGCACTCATGCAGATGGCGAAGACGACCGCGGCGGTCGCGCGCTTCATGGAAGACGGAAACTTCTTCATGACCGTGCTGACCGATCCGACGACCGGCGGCGTTTCGGCGTCGTTCGCATTTCAAGCCGACGTGATCGTCGCCGAGCCGAAAACGATGATCGGTTTTGCGGGCCGGCGCGTCATCGAACAAACGATACGCCAGAAACTGCCCGATCAGTTTCAAACGGCGGAGTTTCTGCTGGAAAAGGGCCATATCGACATGGTGGTCGATCGGCACGAGTTAAAGAACGCGCTCGCGCGACTTCTCGACTACGCCGGACAAGGCGCGAACGCTGCAAGGCCCGCGATCCGATGAACGTCATCGTCGAGCGCGAAAAAGGTCTATTGGAGCTGGAAAAACGCATCAACGAATTGCGCGCGGTAAATACGCATCAGCCGGTTGACATGTCGGCCGAGATTCTTGCGCTCGAGCGGAAATACGCGCAGATCCAGCAAGAAATATTCGGCTCGATGTCGCCATGGGAAAAGGTCAACATGGCTCGGCATCCCAACCGGCCGACGTCGGCTGATTACATCGCGCAGTTCGCGCAGTTCGACGAGTTGCATGGGGACCGCCACTTCCGCGACGATCCGGCTATCATCGGCGGCTTCGCGAAGCTCGGCGATCGCGCGGTCGTTGCCATCGCCGAGCAGCGCGGCCGCGACACCAAAGAGAATCTGAAACGGAATTTCGGGATGCCTTCGCCGGAAGGGTACCGCAAGGTCAAGCGGCTCGCGCATCTCGCCGGGCGGCTGCGTTTGCCGATCGTTACGTTCGTCGACACAAAAGGGGCCGATCCCGGGATCGCCTCCGAAGAGCACGCGCAGTCCGAAGCGATCGCAACCTGCCTGTACGAGTTTTCGGAAGCGCCGGTTCCGATCGTTGCGACGGTGATCGCGGAAGGCGGTAGCGGCGGCGCGCTCGCGCTTGCGATTGCGGATCGCGTGCTGATGTTGGAAAACAGCGTGTACACCGTTGCGAGCCCGGAAGGCTGCGCGGCAATTCTTTGGAACGATGCGACAAAAGCGGAAGAAGCCGCGTCAAGATTGAAGCTTACGAGCCAAGATCTGCGCGGTTTCGGGATCGTCGATCAAATCATTCCCGAGCCCGTGGGAGGCGCGCATCGCGACGCATCGGGTACCATCGCGCGCGTGCTTGAAACGATTGAAACATCGCTGCGAGAGCTGTCGGCGCTTTCGGCGGCGGAGTTGCGTGAGGCGCGTTATCAGAAGTATCGGCGGGTAGGCGCATGAAGAAACAACGTCGTACGCACGGCGCCGTTCGCCTTTGCGGTCGGCTGGCAGTTGCCGCGTTAGCCTTGGTGGTGTTCACGCTGGTCGGCATTCAGTTCGGCCGGATCGTCAACGAGAATCTCGTTATGGCGCGAGCGCTCGCCGACGTCCGCCACGACGTAACAAACCTTCAAGTGCAAAAACGCGAACAGGAACGCGAATTGCGGCGCCTGCGCGACCCGCGCGGAACCGTACCCGAAATTCACGAACGCCTGCACTTAGTCGCTCCCGACGAAGCGATTATTTATTTAAAACCGGGGAGCCCTTCGGCGGCTCCGTGAGCGAGCGAGTGCGCGGCACGGTTCTCAATCTGCATGCATTCGGAGCCACGATCCGACTCGACTCCGGCCGGATCGCGAGCGCGCCCTCAGCCGACGTGCAAGCCAATCGAGCCGCCTACCAACGCGCTTTGACCGGACACAAAGACTTACAGTTCGCCTTGAGCGCGCATGGCCGCCATGCAACCGTGACGCTGATTCCTCAGCTCTACGAGGAAGCGTTCGAGAACCAGATCGCGGAATACATCAAGGAAACCCAGGAGTGGGAAACGCCCGACGCCGCTCCCGCGCACGAACGCCACTTCCTTCGAAAGAAAAAGCGCGCGGCGCTGTTCGAATCGCGCCACTCCACCGATCGATAGGCCGTGTCGCGACACGGCCTGATTTCTATTGGGACCAATTCCACGCGTTCGCTCGTGGCCGATGTTGACTCGAGCGATCCGCGCATTATTTCCGCGCGATCGATCGGAACGCGCATCGGTGAAGGACTCAAGGAAAGTGGCCGGCTCGGCGAACTCCCGATGCAACGAACGCTCGACGCCATTTCCGAACTCTACGCCGACATGGCCGTTCAAGCCGAGCTCGTCGCGGTTATTGCGACGAGCGCGTTGCGGCGCGCCGAAAATGCCGACGTATTTGCCGCGCGCGTGCGAGCGGTAACCGGACTTCTCGTCAGCGTGGTAAGCGGAGCCGAGGAAGCGCGTTATTCGTTCTTGGGCGCCGTGCAAGCGCTGCCCGGAACCGGTTGGTTCGGCGTGGCCGACGTTGGCGGCGGAAGCACCGAGTACGCGATCGGCGTTCGCGGCGACGTTCGGCAAACGGTGTCATGCGAGACAGGCGCGGTGCGACTCACCGAATCGTTCCCGGAACGCGGCGCCGAACGCGCGCGTTCGCTGCTAGCTCCGATTGCAGCGTTCCGGAAGGTCGATCGGCTCGCATTCGTCGGCGGAAGCGCAACCACCGCCGCGTCGATTCTGCGCGGCAATCGCGATCCGTTTACGATCTTCGAGTTGACCGGAAGTGACCTGCGCGCGCTGCTCGCTACGATCGCAAGCATGTCGGTCGAAGCCCGCAAACTGGTTCCGGGCATGAGTCCGCAGCGCGCCGACATTTTGCCGGCCGGTCTCGCAGTACTCAACGCAATTCTCGAACTAACCGGCCACGAGAGCGCGACGGTGACGACGAGCGATTTGCTCTTCGGATATCTCCTCGATCACTTCCCGTAGAGGCCGCCCAGTTTCGCGCTGCCGAGCGAATATTCGGCCAGCATGAATTCCAGCTTTGCGCCGGTCGTCGATCCGTCCAACGGCAGTTCTTTGATGCCTAGCGCGTGCAGCGTAGTATTGTAGTGATGCGGCAGCCCCGGCGGCGGACACGGCCCGGAGAATTCGTTCTTTCCGAAATCGTTGTGGCCGAGAACCCCTTTTGCGCCGCCGCCTCCCTCGGGCAGCTCGCGCGTGTCACCGGGAATGTTAAACATGACCCAGTGGTAAAATCCACCGGACGTTGGAGCGTCGGGGTCGTGCATGACGATGGCGAAACTCTGCGTTCCGTCCGGAATGTCGCTCCAGCTCAATTGCGGAGACCGATTCTGACCGGTGCAGCCCATGTCGTTGAATACCATGCTCAGCGGAATGGTGCCGCCGTCGGTAAACGTATCGCTTCGAAGTATCATGACCGGCTTTTCCGCGAAAATCGCGAGCGCAAACGTGGAGGATTACAATACATTATGGGAACGACCATCCGCGCCTGTTCGATCGCGGCAGTTTTTATGCTAGCAGCCGTGTCCGCGCGAGCTGCCGGCTCGTATTCGATGGACGACGTTCTTTCGGCGCCGTTCGTAAACGACCTGACGGCGTCGAGCGACGGAACGTCGCTGGTCTTTGCCGCCGACGAACGCGGACGGCGAAATCTCTACATCGAACGGAGCGGGCAGACGCGGCGGCTCACTGCGTATACGCACGATGACGGACAGGATGTTTCGGCGCCGGCAATAGTCGCCGGCGGCAATGCGGTGATTTACGTTCGTGGCGGCGCAACGAACGGTCGCGGCGAGTATCCGAACCCGCAAACGCTGCCGAAGCCGCCCCTGCAGCAGGTGTGGGCCATCGCCGCCGACGGTCGTGCGGCGCCGCTGCTTCTGGGCGAAGGACATTCACCGGCGGTTTCCCCGCGCGGCAATCGCGTCGTCTGGATTCTGCGCGGGCAAGTGATGTCGGCTTCCCTTCACGTGGGCACGGCATCGGTGCGCGCGGGACGCGCGGCGCATCTCTTTGCAGCGCGCGGCTCCCTGCGCGATCCGCTCTGGTCGCCCGACGGTTCGCGCGTTGCATTTACGACCGAACGCGGCGATCACAGTTTCATTCTGCTCTACGACTTCGCGCGCAAATCGCTGACGTACGCTTCTCCGGCGTTTGCATTCGACAGCAGTGCGGTCTGGTCGCCCGACGGCACGCACGTGGCCTACATACGCGAAGCGGGTGCACGCGAGGATGCATCGCCGTACAACACACCGGCGGAAGCGCCGTGGTCGATCTGGGTCGCCGATGCGTCCGACGGAACGGCGCGCCGCATCTTCCAGGCCGATCCCGGCATGGGGTCCGCATACTATGGTACCGACAGCCGCTCGCAGCTCTTCTGGTCCACCGACGGCTACATCGCCTTTCCGTGGGAAAAAGACGGTTGGCGCCATTTCTACAGCGTGCCGGCGTCGGGCGGTTCGCCGCGGCTGCTCACGCCCGGCGACGGCGAAACCGAAACCGTTGCGCAAACGCTCGACGGCAAGCACTTGGCGTATTCCACGAATATCGGCGACATCGACCGCCGCCATATCGCCACGGTTGCGTTCGCCGGCGGCGCACCGTCTCAAGCCACGAGCGGTTCCAAAAATCAGTGGGCACCCACGCCGCTGAACGCCGGCGATCTTGCGTATCTCGAAGCCGGTTATGCGCATCCGATCGCGGTGCGCATACGCACTGCAGCCGGTACGTCGTCGACGCTCTCGCAGCCGGTGGTGCCCGCCGCGTTTCCGTCGGCCGACATGGTCGAACCCAAACTCGTGACGTTTCATTCGCTTGACGGCCCGCTGCTGCACGCGCAGCTGTTCGTTCCGCAATCAGATGCGGGAAAACACTGCGCGATCATCTTCGATCACGGCGGGTCGAGACGTCAGATGCTCGCCGGCTTCCACTACATGGAGGCGTATACCAACTTATACGAATCCAATCAGTACTACGTCAATCACGGCTGCGTCGTGCTTTCGATCAACTATCGCAGCGGCATCATGTACGGGCACGATTTCCGTCAGCCGAAAAATTACGGCTATCGAGGAGCAAGCGAGTATCAGGACGTGCTCGCCGGCGCGAAATTCTTGCAGGCTCGCTCCGACGTTGATAGCGCGCGCATGGGCATCTACGGCCTTTCGTACGGGGGCTATCTGACGGCGATGGGGCTGGCCCGCAACTCGGATATTTTCAAGGCCGGCGTCGACATGGCGGGGGTGCAC
>JALYTZ010000072.1 GCA_030854025.1 Vulcanimicrobiota bacterium | reverse complement strand
GCGTTGCCGTCGGATTCGAAGCGGCAGCTCCATTGGTCGCTCCAAAACGTGTCCGGATTTCCTTGCGGCCACACTTTGGTGCCGCGATTGCTGATGACGGTGAGTTTGGCGCCGGGCACGTTTAGCGCGTTGAGCTTTTGTGCGATCTCGTCCGGGTTGCCGTTCGGCTTGTCGAGGGAGATGTCGACCCCCACGTGTTTCTTCTCGGCGCGCGCTCCTGCGGTGCGCACGGACAAGTCGAGCTGCACGTCTTTGGCGTATTCCACCGGCTTGAGCTTCTCCGGCTTTTGGCCGAGCCGCGCGATGATCGCGTCCGCGAATTCCCGGGTTCCCACTTTGGATTTGCTCGTGCCTTCCTTGTAGATGTCATACGTATGCACGCCGTCTTCGATCGTGCGCAGCCAGGCGTTGTGCGCGCGTTCGGCGATTTCGCCTTGCCCGACGTGGGTCAGCATCAAAAAGGCGCCATGCATCAGTCCGGACGGATTGGCCATGTTCTGACCCGCGCGACGCGGCGCCGAACCGTGAATCGCTTCGAACATCGAACAGTGATCGCCGATGTTTGCCGAACCGGCGAGTCCCACCGAGCCGGTGATTTGGGCGGCGACATCGGAAAGCACGTCGCCGTAGAGATTCGGCATGACGAGCACGTCGAACGCTTCGGGTGTATCGGCCATTTTGGCAGCTCCGATGTCGACGATCCAGTGCTCGTTTTCGATTTCCGGATACTCGACCGCGATTTCATCGAAGATCTTATGAAAGAGGCCATCGGTGATCTTCATGATGTTGTCTTTGGTAAACGCCGTGACTTTTTTGCGCTTGTTGGCTTTCGCATATTCGAACGCATAGCGAATGATGCGCTCGCTGCCGGGACGCGAAATGAGCTTGAGGCACTGGGTGACCTGATCGGTCTGGCGGTGCTCGATGCCGCCATATACGTCTTCTTCGTTCTCGCGAACGATCACGAGGTCCATCTTCGGATGTTTCGTGGCGACGTACGGTGCGAGCGAGGCGCACGGACGCACGTTCGCATACATGCCGAGCGTCTTACGCACCGTAACGTTGAGCGATTTAAATCCGCCGCCCTGAGGCGTGGTGATCGGCGCTTTCAAGAAGACTTTCGTGCGTCGAAGCGAGTCCCAAGAACTCGGCTCGATGCCGTTGCTCAACCCTCGGTTATACACGCCCTCGCCAATTTCGATCGTCTCGATATCGAGCTGCGCTCCCGCAGCGGCGATGATTCGGAGCGTTGCATCCATGATTTCGGGGCCGATGCCGTCGCCGTGCGCGACCGTAATAGGAACTTTTTTTGCGGTCAGAGTGGTGGTCACCGTGGGTTCTCCTCGTGTGGTGCGTACGTTAGATGGACCATTGCCAGGCATTCCAGTCGAGCGTTATGCCGTTGGGCGTAAACCCGCGCATGTCGATGCTGGTGGCGTGACGCCGCCTCGGGTAGTATAGAAAGACCGCCGGCACGTTCTGTGCGAGCAGCTGCTGCGTCGTAGCGTATGCGCGTTTGCGTGCGTCGCGATCGAAGGTTTTGAGCGCGGCTACTTCCGCGGCGTCGAACTGGCGGTTGCAGAAGAGTGAGATGTTATTGCCGCCGGGCGGAACGTAGCGGCACATAAACTGCTGCGAGTCGTCGGGATCGGCTCCGGAAATCCAGGCATAGACCGCCATGTCGAATTTGCCGCCCAGGAGTATGCCGCCCATCTGCTGGGTCGCGTAGAAAATCGTGTAATTGTAGGTTTTAATTGAAACGTCGACGCCGGCCTTGCGCAGTTGCGACTGCACTTCGGCACCGATTGCTTGTCCCGTGGGATTGCCTTGTCCGTATGCAAGCTGCAGTTCGAGCCGCTTGCCGTTCTTGACGCGGATGCCGTCGGGTCCGGCTTTCCAGCCGTCGCTCTCGAGCAGTTGCGCCGCTTTTGCCGTGTCGTACGGATATGTGGTCACGTTCGGGTCGTAGGCCCAGGAGTTGCTTGAGAGGTCTTCAGTGGCGGCGTCCGCGCCGCCGTACGTATCGTCGCGCATGATGCCGGCTGCATCGATTCCGTACGCAAGGGAGCGCCGAACTTGGATGTCGTTCAGCGGGGCACGGCTCGTATTGAGGTCGATTGATTCATATGCCGGAGAAGCCGGAAGCACGACTTTGACATCGGGCTGCGTGCGCAGATCGCGCACGAGCGGGAACGAGATGTCGTTGAGCAAATCGGCCGCGTGCGAACGCAAATCCGCCTCGCGGGTGTTGTCCTCGGTGACGAAGCGCACCGTAATCCGGCTCAGCTTCGGTTTGCCCATGAAGTACTTGTCGTTCGCAACGTACATCACGCGATCGCCGCGCATCCAGCGCACGACTTTGAACGGGCCGGTGCCGATCGGCTGCGAGTTGAACGGAATGTGATTGATATCCGGATACTTCGCGAGCAAGTGTTCGGGCAGTATGCGGAATGAATCGTCGCTCTCGCCGAAGACCGTGTCGACGAACGGTGCGAACGGTTCCTTCAAGTGAAAGACGACCGTGTTCGCATCGGGCGTGTCGACCGATTTCACCTCGTCGTATCCACGCCGCTCGACGACGTTGTTGTTCGGATTCATGATGGCTTGCCAGGTGAACTTCACGTCTTTGCTGGAGAACGGCGCGCCGTCTTGCCATTGCACGCCTTTGCGCAAATGGTAGGTGACCGTCAAACCGTCTTTCGCAATGCCGCCGTTCGCCTGCGTAGGCACGACGGCGGCAAGATCGGGAACTTCGTTTCCTTTGTCGTCGACGCTCACGAGCATGTCGAACGCAAGCGCGGCTAAAAAGTCGTCCGACGTGTTGCTCGCGAGGAGCGGATTGAGCGAATTCGGGTTAGCCCAGTCGTCGACTCGGAGCACGCCGGCTTGCGTCCAGGAGTGACGCGTTTCCGATGAGCCCGTGCCGGTGCGCGTGCACGCAGCCGCAAAAACCAGCAGCGCGATTGCGCCGAACGCGCGCTTCACGATGTCAGCGTTGAAACTCAAAATAGGTGCCGTTCCTTTCGGAGCGGCACGCAGCGGACAGATGGAATCGCCGCGAGCCTCAGCCGCTCACGACCCGGAATTTCGCGTACATGTAGGGATAATCCGTGTAGAACCAGTTCCGGAAGCTCCGGCGGACCAGTTCGCGTCCGGTTACGGGTGACGCACCCTTCATCACGTAGTGGCGACCGTCGAAGAAGTCGGCGCTGTACTCCGGGTAAGACGCCATCGGTTCGAACCCCGGGAACGGCTCGAACACCGTGCTCGTCCATTCCCAGCCGTTGCCGATGAGGTCGTGCACGCCCCAGGCGCTCGCGCCCGCGGGACTGGCGTCGACCGATTCGGGATCGTAGCGGTTGAAGTCGAAATTCCCGTGGTGCGCCGCCGGTGCTTCGTCGCCCCACGGAAAGGGGCGTTCCTCGCCGCTCGGCGTGCCGAATGCAGCCCGATGGAACTGCGCTTCGGTCGGCAGACGACCGCCTTTCCAGCGCGCATAGGCTGTCGCCTGATCGTGCGTTGCGTACACCGGCCATGAAAGCGGAAGCGGCAATTCTTCGAAGGCGGCGCGCAGTTGCCAGTGGCCGTCGCGCTCCACCCAAAACGGCGGCGGCGGGCCGCCATCGCGTACGAACGCAAGGTAGTCGCCGTTGGTTACCGGGAATCGCTCGATGCCAAACGCCGGCACGTGCGATTCGACCAGCCCAAATTCGTTGTCCCACCCAAACCGAATGCTGTCGGCGTCGGCGCCGAGCGTCGCGATTCCGGCGTCAACAGCGACGGTTGCATTGCGCGCCGGCGCCGCATCGTGGTGCGTCTGCGCGACCCGGCCTTTGAGATCGGGCGAAAGCTGATGAATGATGTAGCACAACGTTTCGTGGTGCATTTGCTCGTGCTCGAGCGCCGTGTAAACGGCTTGTCCACGACGCAGTCGCGGAACGCGCTCGTTTGCAAGCTCGGCGTTTGCAATCGCGTCGAGCACGCGCTCGTCGCAAGCACTTGCGAACGCTTCGATCTGCGCTTTCTGCGGCCAGTCGCCGCGCGCGTGTTTGGATGCATCGGTTATCGTTCCGGGATCGATTCCGCGCTCGAACAGCTTTTCGAGACGCGCGTTGAGCGGCGGCAGACCGAGCGCGCGCTCGTTGAGTATCAGGAAACTAAACGCTGGAATGTGTCCTTCGTAAAACGCGAACGGATGCCGCAGCGGAATCGGGCGCGCGTAGTACGCGGCCGGGTCGATGAGCGCGAAAAGGCTGGCGGAGCGCTCCCGATTGCGGCAGTACCAATTCGCCAAGCGCGAACGATCCAAGGGCGGCGTCGCCGGTGCGAGCGAATGCATGGCGCTACCTTACCCGGGTTTGACCAGCATTTCGCGGCCTGCCGCAAGCAACTCCTCGAAGGCCGCCGGAGCAAGTGGCCGCGCGATGTGAAATCCTTGTGCCCGATCGCATCCCTGCGCTTGGAGAAATGCGTATTGACCCGCCGTTTCCACGCCTTCGGCGACGACCGACAATCCGAGGCTGTGGCCCATCGCGATGAGCGTCTTCACGATCGTTTCATCGTTCGCTTCGGTCCCGATTCGATTGACGAACGAGCGATCGATTTTGATGATGTCGACGTTGAACCGCCGAAGGTAGCTCAGCGACGAATGTCCGGTTCCAAAATCGTCCACCGCGATCCGGGCGCCGAGCCGCTTGAGTCCGGCGACCATTTCGATCGCGGCCGCCATATCCGACATTGCCACGCTTTCGGTAATCTCAATCTCAAGGGCGTTCGGACTAAGCCCCGCACCCGCAAGCGCTTGCGCGACGTGATTGGGTAGTCGCGGCTGCGCGAAGCGATGCGCCGAAAAATTGACAGCCAAGTCGAACGGCGGGAAGCGGTCGCGCCAGCGTTGCACCTGTTTGGCTGCCGTTTCGAGCACCCACGTGCCCAGCGGCACGATCAGCCCGCCGGCTTCCGCGCTCGGGATGAACTGGTCGGGATAGATGAGTCCGTGCTGCGGATGATTCCATCGCACGAGCGCTTCGACGCACACGAGATCGCCGGTACGCAGATCGACGATGGGCTGATAATGCAGCACGAATTGCTCGGACTCGAGTGCTGCGCGCAGCTGCTTCTGCTGCGTCAGGCGCGTTCGAATCGGCGCAACCAACGCCGGATTGTAGAAGTACAGGCTGTTGCGCCCGTGATCTTTCGCGCGGTACATGGCGATGTCCGCATTCTTGATCAGCGTCATGTCGTCGCGTCCGTCTTCCGGATACAGCGCGATGCCGATGCTCGTCGTCACGAATTGGTCGTACCCGTCGAGCCGATACGGATCGTCC
>JALYTZ010000069.1 GCA_030854025.1 Vulcanimicrobiota bacterium | reverse complement strand
GCTCGGCGTTGAGCAGAATCTCAAGCTTGACCAAGTCGCCTTCGCGGTAGCCGATCATCTCGTAATCGAGCGACGCGTAGCCTTTGGTTCGCGACTTGAGCTGATCGAAGAAGTCGACGATCACTTCGATTAGCGGCATCTCGTACGTCAGAATGACTCGACCGTCGTGCAAGTATTCCATGTTGTCGAGCGTTCCGCGCCGCGCTTGCACGATTTCCATGATGCCGCCGACGTAATCGGGCGGCGTCATGATCGTCGCTTTCACGTACGGCTCCTCGATCAAGTCGATCAAATTGGTGGCGGGCAGCTTCGAGGGGTTGTCGATCGTTTCGACCGAGCCGTCGCTTCTGGTGACGCGAAACACCACCGACGGCGAGGTGGCAATGAGATCCAGGCTGTAGTCGCGTTCGAGCCGCTCCTGCACGATCTCCATGTGCAGCAGCCCGAGAAATCCGCAGCGGAAACCAAAGCCAAGCGCGACGGACGTTTCGGGCTCGTAGACCAGCGCCGCGTCGTTGAGTTTGAGCTTGTTCAACGCATCGCGCAGGTCTTCGTACGCATCGCCTTCGTTTGGATAGAGTCCGCAAAAAACCATCGGCACGGCCTTGCGGTATCCCGCCAGCGGCACGTGCGCGGGATTGTGCGCCTCGGTCACGGTGTCGCCGACGTCGATATCGCCCAACGACTTGATGTTCGCGATCACGTACCCGACCGAACCCAGGCTCAGCTTCGTCGTCGGAAGCATGCCCGGGCTGAACACGCCGACCTCGGTGCATTCAAACGTGCGCTGGTGCGCCATCGAAAAGAACTTGGAACCCGCGTGCAATTCGCCGTCGACCACGCGCACGTAGCACACCACGCCGCGATACGCATCGAACTGCGCGTTGAAAACGAGCCCGCGCAAGTGATCGTTGTGGCCTTTGGGCACCGGAACGCGGTGCACGATGGCTTCGAGAATCTCTTCGACGCCGATGCCGTTCTTCGCGCTTGCGAGAATGCAGTCGCTTTTCTCGATGATGAGCAGCTCTTCGACTTCGCTCATCACGCGATCGGGATCGGCGGCCGGCAAGTCGATCTTGTTGATGACGGGTATGATCGTGAGGCCGTGCTCCATCGCTAAATGGTAGTTGGCGAGCGTCTGCGCCTCGATGCCTTGCGCCGCATCGATGATCAGCAGCGCGCCTTCACACGCCGCCAGCGATCGCGAAACCTCGTACGAAAAGTCGACGTGGCCCGGCGTGTCGATCAGATTGAGCTGGTAGAGCTGCCCGTCGCGCGCCTAATAGTTGAGCGTGACCGGATCCAAGCGAAATGTGATCCCGCGTTCGCGCTCCAAATCCATCGCATCGAGCGCCTGGTCTTCCATGTCGCGCATCGCAACGGTCTTGGTCGTTTCGAGCAGCCGGTCCGAGAGCGTCGTCTTGCCGTGATCGATGTGGGCGATGATGCAAAAATTGCGCACGTTCGGCGCAACTTCGATGCGGTGATCGGTCTTGGCGATAGTCGTCATCGCAGGCTAATAGTAGCAGGCATTGCCCTGTAAGTTCGCCACCAGCGGCCGAATGACGAAGTTGATGATGAGGATTACGACGAGAAACGACCAGTCGAGCCCGCCCGTGGCCGGCAGAATGCGGCGAACCGGATTGAGTACCGGATCGACCAGCATCGACAAGTAGTACGTCCAGCGCCCACGCAAATCCGGCAGCCAAGAAACGACCGCGTAGGCGAGCAAGATCAGCGTATAAATCCAAATGACGGTCGAAAGACCGCCGTAGAACGAACAAAGCGCAGCATTCACGGTGTGCTTGCTTCTATGGAAGCGATGCCAACACTTTTGCGGGTATGCCGGTGAGGTAGGGGGTCGGGTCGATGGCCGACCCGTTGAGCATCACTTGATAGTGCAAATGCGGGCCCGTTGAAAACCCGGTCGATCCGACTTTCGCAATGGCTTGATTCTTCAGCACGTGCTGGCCGACGGAAACGTCGATGCTGGAAAGGTGTGCGTACCAGGTGTGATAGCCGTTGCCGTGATCGATGTCGACTTTCTTGCCGTAGCCGCCGTCCCAACCCGCCGCAGCCACAACGCCGGCCGCCGATGCGTGGACGGTTTCACCGTAGTCGGCAGACAGATCCACGCCCGGATGGAACTCGACGTCCGGCGTGGTGCGGTAGCAAAAGCAGCCGACCACGGTCGCTCCGGGAACCGGATCGATCGACGGAATTTCGGCCAGACTGCGGGCGCGGGTCAGCGCCACCATGTGGCGCACGTTGAGGACGTGCATCGTCAACCGTCGCAGGACGTTTGATTCGTTCGCGGTCTGGGCGGAATCGTCCGAGAGCAATTCGACGTGTCGCGCGAGCGTCGCGACCACGGCGTGATTCGAGCGCGCCGATGCCGCTTGCGCAGGGCGGTGCGGACTCTTAGCCGCGGCCGGCTTTACGCCGATGAGCTGCTGGATCTCGGTATTCTGCTTCTGCACGTTTTGGAGCTGCGCGCGAATGGCGGACGTTTGCTTGTCGATCGTGTGGAGCTGCGCGGCTTGGCTGGCGGTAAGCGTCTGCAACCGGGCGACTTGCGCGTGCGCCCGGACGATCTGGGCTCCGCCGTATCCGAGCGAGCCTGCCAGCGCAACGGTCAAGACGCCGGCGGTCGCGAGAATATGGCGCCGCGTCACCTCGAACCGGTGCACGATTTGGCCGCGCTGCGGAATGACTTTAACGAAATACCGTTCTTTAACGAGATCGCGAATCTTCAAAGCTCGCTCCGTGTTTTTGCAATGGCGTCAAGCTCT
>JALYTZ010000048.1 GCA_030854025.1 Vulcanimicrobiota bacterium | reverse complement strand
CCGTTGCGCCGCATTGAGCGGTGACGCCTGCGCCGACGATCAGCGCTTCTTTGAGGCCGTTCGAGTACGTCGCCCAGGTGTTGGTGCCGGCGCCGCCGTCCTCGGTGATTTTCAGCGTGCCGGCTGCGGTAGCCAGAAGCACGTTTCCGCCGCCGCTGACGCTGCTTATCGGCAGCGTGTTCGCGTAGACGACTTTGTACTGAATCACGCCGCTTGGACAAATCCCGTTCGCGGGAACGACGGCACCGGTTGGGCAGCCCGTGCTAAGAACCGTCGCCGTTTTTGCAAGCGAGATGAATCC
This sequence comes from Vulcanimicrobiota bacterium, assembly GCA_030854025.1. GTDB lineage: Bacteria > Vulcanimicrobiota > Vulcanimicrobiia > Vulcanimicrobiales > Vulcanimicrobiaceae > JALYTZ01. Next base: position 4,417 of record JALYTZ010000048.1, on the reverse strand, counting down.
GCCCGGCATCAGGACGTGATACGTGGAGTTGGCATACGAACCGGAGGCTTGCGAGGTCGCAAGAACCTGCACGACGATCGGCGTGAAGTCCGGCGGTGCGCTGCCGCCCGCCGCGCTCGTGTATTTGACGCAGTACGGCGCGGTTGCGGCGGCGGAGACGGCGATCTGATAGTTGTTGGAGCCGTCTTTGGTTGCAAGGTTCGTGCACGCGTAGTCGGTGTACACGCCGGTGACCGTGACGCCGGCCGGAAGCGACGGGAATGTGAACGAGTAGGTGTCGTTGGAGCCTGACGTGTTCTGCAGGTCGCCCGGCACGTTTGCAATCGTTCCGGCTGCCAGCGTCGCGCCGAAGGTGCCATTGATCCCGAGGCTCACTTGCGTGAAGTCGGTGTTGTTGGAATTACTTCCGCAGATCGAGGTGTTGTAACAACCCGACGCGCCGGCCGCGCCTTTGGGGCCGTTCAAAACACCTGGAACGTTGCTCGTGGTCGTGTTCGAGAGGCCATTGGCGGCCGGGCCGCCGGTCGCGGTCGTGTACGATACCGACGGATCCGCCGAAGGGATGTTCGACACGGTTCCGGGTGCGATGCCGGGACCTTCGATGAAGCCCGCGTTATCCGCGTACGCCGTCGTAGCCACGTTTTTAATCGCCGTGCCTGGAGGCAGGGCTGTGAGCGTAACGGTGAATTCGACTTGTGCTTGCGCGTTCGTTACGACGCCCGCACTGGAGGCGGCCCCGGCGGGAATCGCCGCGGTGCCGCTGATGTAGATGCCGACGAAGTATGCGGTTCCGGCTCCGGGCGCGGTGGTCGTCCAGCCGGTTTTGCCGGTACTGTCCGTCGTATAGACGATGACCGCCGTGTCGCCGGCCACGCTGAGGTTTTTCGTGATCGCCACCGCCGAAACGGTCAGCGGCGTTCCGCCGTTGAGCGGGATTTTGTCGGTGAGGAGAATGCCGTTGTTGGCGGCGCTCAAGCTCGGGCCGGTGATCGTCGTGCCGCTCTGGCGAATCGACTGCAGTAGTTGCGCGGGAGCGCTGCCGCCGTTGTTGGCATCGATGGTGTACGTGAGATTGTTTGATACGATTGCGGCGGCCGTCTTTTGAATGTCGAGCCGCGCATCGGACACGACCGTGTCAGCGTACGTGTTGCTGACGGTATTCGAAGTGGATGCACCGTAATTGGAACCGGTGCCCGGATAGATGATCGTGGCGCCGGCCACGCTGGTTCCCACCGAGCCGGAGCCGGCCGTCGTTACCTTATACTGAACCGCGAGGTTGATGAACGCGCCGGCTGCAAGTCCGTACACGTTTGTGTTTGCGGGAGTCGAAAGGTACGTGTTTGCAGCGGCGACGGTGGTGAAGCTGTGCGGGATTCCGTCGGTGCCGGTGATGATGATATTCTGAAAAGTTCCGGGTCCGGTTACCGTTGAGGTCGCTGCCCCGAGCGCAAAGTAGCCGCTCGAGTTACCGGTGTTCGTGAGCGTGTAGTTATCGTTGATCGTGTTCCCGAAAACGATCGGTCCTTGCGGCACATTCTGGTTCTGCGTTGTCGTGCCCGGCGCGAGGCCGTTATTCGTGGTGATGACCAGCGACGGCGCATTCTGAACGAACGTCTGCACTTGATTGGAGGTCGTGCTGTACGTGTTCGTTCCGTCGGAGTACGACGCGGTTGCGGTGTTGTTGATTGCGGTGCCCGGAGCCGTCGACGACGTCGGCGTTGGATTGGGCGTTGAAACCGGAGGCGGCGTCGCGGCCGACGCCGGCGCGGCACCCTGATGCGTCATGCCGGCCGCAAACGCGGCGACGAGGATCGGAAGCGCGAATAGACCGCGCAGATACTTTTTCATGCCCGATGCCCGTTAACGCGCACGTCGTAGCTGAACACCGCATTCTTGTGAGGCGCGAGCGAGCGCCGCGCGATCCAGCGCACTGCGCGATAGAGTGACGGATCGGCGGGCCGTTTCACGATGCCGGAAGCGGTCTTGACGCTCAGCTCCGGCTTCGCAGCCCACGTTTTTCCGTCGAGCGTGAACTGCGCCGCGCCGCTGCCGTGCGCGCTTCCGAGAACGTACGAGGTCGCTTTCGGAATCGGCCCGAGCGGCACCAGAGCGATCGCGGGCGAAGTGCCGGAGTTATTCGCTGAAATGATGTAACGAACCCGATCGCCCGGTTTGAGCACGAGTCCTTCGATCGTCCGCTGCGTCATCCGCCCGTTATGCTGCTCGAGCAGCGTCCCGGCAAGATGAAGGGTCACGACGGGTCGGGCGGCAGCGGGAACGGGTCCCCACGCGAAGATAACGCCGAGAATAAACGGCGCAAGCCAACGGGTCATTACATTTCTCCAACGGAAGCAAGCGAAAGGTTAATGTTCGCCTCTGGCTTATGTATCGGGCCGTTGCTTAGTGGGCCGCAGATGCAAACGTATGAATTGCGTATGGAACAGATTAAGGCCGGTCACGGAATGCGGCCCGGAGGCGTCGAAGCACTAGAGACTTCTCGCAGCTCGTGGGGCTTCGACGATGACACGTTTGTTGGGCATGCTGACTTTCGCCGCGGCGCTGGCATTCACGCCGCTGTGCGCTCTGGCGACCGCCTCCGATGATACGACGGCAATCCGGCAGGCGCGAGAACAAGTCGCCGGCGGCGATCTAAACGGCGCGGTAACGATGCTCGCGACATTTGTACGCGCGCATCCCGACGACGCGGCACCGGCTCGACTGCTCGGTGATTTATACTATCGGCAAGGCCGGTTGAAACTCGCCGAATCGGCGTACCTTGCGATTCTGGCAAAGAATCCGACCGACCGGGAAACGCACAATCGCCTAGGATCGGTCTACGCGACCGAATCGCGCATCGGCGATGCCATCGACGAATTCAATCACAGCCTGCCGGGAACCGACGCGGTGCCCGAGCTCGTGCGTCTGCACGAAATGCGCGGCGACTTCGATTCATACATGCGCGACCGGGAGCGCTACGCGCAGAGTTATCCATCCGATCCGGAAGCCAACATCGAACTGGGCAAAGTGTACGAAGCGATTCATCGCCCCGATCTGGCGGTGATTTACTTTCACAAAGCGCTCGACAACGCTCCTGATTCCGAAATGGCGATCAACGGTTTGGGGCTCGCGTTTCTCGACGAGCGGCAGTACGCGTCGGCCATCGAAAATTTCGACCGGTGCATCCGAGCCGATCGATACGGGTACTCGTGCAACGTCAACCTCGGCGCGACGTATTTGGAGATGGGCGACACGAAAGGTGCCGATAAGTATTTAAAGATCGCGCATTCGCTGCAGCCGGAGCAGCCCGAGGCGCTCGTCAACTTCGGCTACATGGCGGACCTTAGCGGCGACTGGAAAAAAGCAATCGGCTTCTACGTCGATGCGCTTGCGGTGTATCCGTACTCGATCGACGCCTACATCGACCTCGGGTACGAGTACGAACAGCATAAACTCTACACGCTTGCAGAATCGGCTCTAACCAAAGGTCTTGCGGTCGCACCGAAAGAGGGCCGTCTCCATTTCCTCCTCGGCCAAGTCTTCACGGATCAAGGCAAAAACGCGCTCGCCATCGAGCAATTCAAAGCAGCCGCGCAAACCGACGACCCCGACGTGCGGCGCATCGCGCAGCAGAAGTTTAGTTCACTCGAAGAAAGCGCCGCAAAACCCTAGCCGGGGCGTTACTTCCGATCCCCTAGAGCGGCTGGGTTGGATTCACGGGCGGATCGACGACCGGGCCTTCGGGGAGGCCGGGTTCGCCGGGTGAAGGCGACGGCGGGGCACCGGGGCCGCCGGGCGGATCCGGGAGCGGCATTTCGGCTCGTACGAGTGTCGTATTCATGGTCCAAGTGTACCCGCGGAAATCTTCTTTAGACTTACTTTCGGGCGATGGCGTCGATCTCGACGCGCGCGCCCTTCGGAAGGCCCGCGACGGCGACGGTCGATCGCGCCGGTTTCGCCTGTCCGAAGAACGCGCCGTACACCTCGTTGACGGCGGCGAAATCTTTCATGTCGATCAGGTAGATCGTCGTTTTAACGACATCGGTGTAGTGCATGCCGGCCGCAGTGAGAACGGCTCCCAGATTTTCGAGCGCGCGTTTGGTTTGGGCCGACACGTCGCCGGCGATCAGTTCACCCGTTTGCGCGTCAAGCGCCACCTGACCGCTGCAAAACAGTTCGCTGCCCGAAAGAATCGCTTGACTGTACGGGCCGATCGGTGCCGGCGCATCGTTCGAGCGGATTGCCTCGCTCATGAAACGGCCGCTCCTTGCCGGGCCATCGTGCCTTTGAAATTTCCGGCCGGCTCTTCGATGCCGAAATTCTCGGCGTGGAGTTGTTCGATCCGATCGAGCTCATCGCGATGCAGCGGCGGCGCGCCGGGCGCGCCTGCAAACTCGGCCAGCTGTTCGCGATTGTAGAT
>JALYTZ010000044.1 GCA_030854025.1 Vulcanimicrobiota bacterium | reverse complement strand
GTGGGTGACGCCGCGAAAAACGTTCGCGACACCGCACGCGAAGACACGCATAAATCCGAGGCGCAAGGCGAACGGGACCGGCGAGCCGATTCCGGCGATTCAATGACGACCGGCGAGAAAGCAGGCTCGGTCGGCAACGAAGTCAAGAACGAGGTTCAGGCCGGCGTTGACGGCGCAAAGCGAGACGCGCGAAACGCGTAACGCTAAGGTTTCGAACGCTCATCTGCAGAAGAGGGCTCGCGGCGGTTGCGCGGGCCCTTGTCGTTTACTGGGAGCTCACGCACCAGCGGAATAGGAAGACGCGAGCAGATGAGCCCTCGGTATTTACGGGTAATGATTGCAGCCGTCGGCGTTGCCTGGCCGTTGGACTGACGAGCTGCAACGGGCCGCAAAGCAGCAGCACGACGTCGACGCAAACGAGCGCTCCGAGCGCGTCAGGCGAACCAACCGCGGCGGCCTCAGTCTCAGGCGACCGGTCGCCGGACGCGCAGACGCTACTTGCAGCAGGTGCCGACGGCGACGACTGGATCGTTCCGGGCAAGACGTACTTGGGAAACCGGTACACCACACTCGTGGACATCACCAAAGACAACGTTTCGCATTTAAGCAAGGCATGGGTAACGAGCATCGCCGACGATGGGGAACAGGAAGCTTCGCCGATCGTTTGGCACGGAACGATGTACCTGTCGACGCCGCACGACAACGTACTCGCGCTCGATGCGAAAACCGGCGCGTTGAAATGGGCATTCCCGTATTCGCCGGCGTACGAACTCCAGTACGCGGTAAACCGCGGTGTTGGTTTGGCTGACGGAAAAGTGTTCATCGTGACGGCCGACTGCCGATTGATCGCACTCGACGCAGCGACCGGAAAACAAGTTTACAACGTTCCGGCGTGTCGTGACACGTCGAATACGTGGTATTCGACCGCCGCCTACGTGTACAAAGACACCGTGGTAGTCGGAACCTCCGGCGGCGACCTCGGCAGCATGGGAACGGTCAACGGATTCAACGCCGGCGACGGCGCAAAAAAATGGACGTTCAATACGGTTCCGCAGCCCGGCGAAGCCAATCACAATACGTGGCCGGGCGATTCGTGGAAACATGGCGGAGCTGCCGTCTGGGCCGGCCTCTCGATCGATCCGGCGACCGACACCTTGTACCTCGCGCCTGGAAACGCCGGACCGAATCTCACGCTTGCGGGCCGCAAAGGCAAGGATCTGTACTCGGATTCAGTAGTAGCCGTCGACATTTCCGGCGCCTCACCGAAAATCAAGTGGTACTATCAGATACTTACGAACGACACGCACGATGCCGATCCGTCGATGCCGCCCGTTCTCTTTGATGCGCAGATCAACGGACAAACACGCAATCTGCTGGCCTCGGGTGATAAAGCCGGCGATTTCGTCGTCCTCGACCGCACGAGCGGAAAGCTGGTGTACCGCACGTCGGTCAGCAATCAGACCGGCATCATGACCACCGTGCCGACGCTCAAAGGCACCTTCGCTTGTCCCAACCATGGCGGCGGCATCGAATGGAACGGCGGCTCGTACGATCCGGCGGCAAACGTTTTCATCATTCCAAGCACGCAAGAGTGCGCGGTCTGGAAAGTCACGTCTACGGGCCCGGTTGCGTACGTTGCCGGCCAGCCGTATTCGGCAGGTCCGCTGCCGAAGCGCCGCGCCGCAACCGGCTTCGTTACCGCGATGGACATGAACACCGGCAAAGTTAAATGGCGTAATGCGCTTCCGTACTCGGGTCAGGGCGGCGTGCTGGTTGCAAAAAATGGAATTGCATTTACGAGCGATGCGCGCGGCCGCGTGTACGCGCTCGATACCGCGACCGGCAAAGAACTCTGGCACGGCGACACCGGCTCGGCCGTTGTGGCGCCGATTTCGGCGTACCGCGTCGAAGGAAACGAATACCTCGCGCTCGTCGCGGCGAAGGCGGCAATCAGCAGACGCCCAACATGCCGAAGTCGCAAGGAAGCCGCGTCGTCGCATTCGCGCTGAACGCGCCGCAGACGACGATGAACGATACGACCGGACAGCCGGCCGTCGCCGTCGCGAGCAATGCCCCCGCGAAAACCGAGAGCGGTAGCGGAAGCGGATCGACGGCGTCATCGGGTTCGGTGCCGTATACGGCGGCGCAAGTAGCGACCGGCAGGACGCTCTTTTCGCAGCAGTGCGCGTCATGTCACGGCGCGCAGCTTCAAGGCGTTTCAGCGCCGGCGTTGCGCGGAAGCTCGTTTGCGCATGCGAATTTGAGCGTGTCGCAAATTCGCACGATCGTCACCCAGCAAATGCCGCTGAGCGCTCCGGGGTCGCTCAAGCCGGATCAGTATGCAGCGATCATGGCCTATATATTGGCGTCGGACTGTCTCACGCCGTCGGGCGGCGGCAAGACGCCATTCCCGACGACGGACAACGCGGCGTTCAAAAAAATCATCGTGAGTTCGGGGAGCTGCCCCGTCAAGTGAGGTTCGAGGCGGCTTCCCGATCGACGAGCCAGAGCAGCCGGCCGTCGGTCGGCGCAACGATCTGAATCGGATAGCGGACCGGATCGTGCGGGCCCTCTCGGACCGCGGCCAGAGCCGCAGCTTTCGGTGAACCTTCAGTTGCAATGACGACGAGCCGGGCGCTGTTTATGACGCGCGGCGTAATCGTTAAGCGCCGCATGTCGACTTGCTCGACGAATGGTGCGCGCACCAGCAGTGCATCGTCCGTGAGCGGATCGGTTCCGGGAAGCAGCGACGCCGTGTGGCCGTCAGGGCCCATTCCGAGCATGATGAGATCGAATCGAGGTGCTTCGGAGCGCAGTACGCTCGCATAGGCTCGCGCGGCAGCATTGGGTTCGTCTTCACCGCGCATGCGGTGAACGTTCGCTTCGGGGATCGCCACTGCGCGCAAAAACGCCTCTTCGGCCATTCGGTAATTGGACGCTTCGTTGTCGGGCGGAACGCATCGCTCGTCCCCGAAAAATACGAACGTATCGTTCCACGGGACACTCGCGCGACGTGGCTCCTGCGCGAGTAGCGCGTACGCGGCTTTGGGCGTCGAGCCGCCGGCAAGCGCGACGTAGAACGCGCCGCGATCGGTACTTGACGTGTTCGCTGCCGTAACGAACGCGTCGGCAAGCGCCGCCGCAAGTTCGGAGGGTCCGGCGTAGGTTTGGAGTTCGCCCCGGTTGCGCTCGTTCAGGGTGCGTCTCCTGGTTGTTCGAGCAGCGCGCGCGCCGCGTCGAGCGACTCGCGAAAGAGCTCGCCGCCCTGCGGCGCGAGGATCGCCTGTTCGATCAGCGATACGACGTCGACGTCGTGCAGCGGCGCGCAGCGTTTCGCGCGCGCTTTATTCCCCTCGACGCTAAGACAGACGGTGTCGCCGGCACCCTTTTCCAGCTCGGCCATGAAGACCGAGTGTTTCGTTTCTAGCGTCACCCGACGCACGCGGCGCGCATCGCCCTGCCGCTCGAAACGGACGCTGACGTTTCCGCCGTGCGAATTGCAATACTCATGCGGGCCGCACGACTTCCACTGCAGGCGGCCGGCGAGCCAGCCGGTCAGGTAGTACGCCTCCGCCGCGGAACCGGCCGCAACGCCAACACTGGAAATCGTCGGTAATTCCTCAGCCAAATCGGCTTCATCGAAAAATTGCGCGATCATGTCTTGCCACGGAGCTAACCGCATGTAGGCCAGATCGCGAACCGCCGGATGTTCGCCCGCGCGCATCCATTCCATAAGCTCGCGCAGTGTTTCGGAGCCGCTGTCAATTCGCGAAGAGTCCAAAACGAGTCCATCGGCGATCCCGGTCAGTTCGCGAAAGCGCGTATCGCCGGCGATGTGTGAGCCGGCCCAGCAGAGCACGGTCTGCACGTTCGGCACGGTAAGCGCGCGTACGAGCGAGGCGAGTTCGCTACCCTCAATTTCTTTGACGCCAAGTTCGATTGCCTCGGCCTGCGTGAGAACCGTATCGCCCAAATCTTTGGCCGCGCTGCGCACGGAATGCGTCGTCTCGGTGCGCGTCGCATCGAGAACGAGCGTGCGCGAGGGATGCTTCTGCGCGATCGCATCTACGCGTTCTTTCATCCAATCGACCAGGCCGGGATCCTCGACAAAGGCTACGAGATTGAGCGTCGTCGCCGAAACGCCGACTCGTTCCTTACGATCCTTTACGAGCTCGTCGAGAATCTCGTTGACGTTGACGGTCACAGCGGACGCCAGCCCGGATTCAATTCGCGGGCGTTCGGCGGACCTTCGCTTCCCGCGGGGTAGTTCGGGAACGTACGGTCCTTGATCGAAGTCCATACCTCGAGAATCGGCATCACGATTTCCCACGCCCGTTGCACAGCGTCCCAACGGGTGAACAGCGTCGCATCGCCGCGCATTGCATCCCCGATCAGGCGCTCGTACGCCGGCGCCGACGCTACGCCGAATCCGGTGCCGTAATTGAAGTCCATCGTCACGCCGCGGATGTGGTTTTTGGGCCCCGGAACCTTGCCGTTGAAACGAATGGAAACGCCTTCGTCGGGCTGGATCTTGATGACGAGTTCGTTCTGTTCGATCGTGTCGCTTTTTTCGCCGAAGAGCTTGTGCGGAATCGGATTGAAGGTGATCGCGATTTCCGAGACTTTCCGCCCAAGCCGCTTGCCGCTACGCAGGTAGAACGGAACGCCGGCCCAGCGCCAGTTGTTCACCACGAGCTTGAGCGCCGCATACGTTTCGGTATTCGAGCCGAGTTTGACGTCCTGTTCCTTGCGGTACGCCGGCACCGGTTTGCCGTCGATCGTCCCGGCATCGTATTGCCCCCGGACGCTCATGCCGAAGACGCTTTCGGGCGCCGGTGGTTCGATCGCGGAAAAAACTTTGAACTTCTCGTTGCGGATCGCGTCGGCGTCGGAACTTGCCGGCGGTTCCATTGCGACGAGCGCGAGCAAGTTCATCACGTGGTTTTGGATCATGTCTCGAAGGGCGCCGGCATTATCGTAGTATCCGCCGCGCTGCTCGACTCCGAGCGTTTCTGCCGCCGTGATTTGCACCGATTGGACGTAGTTGCGATTCCAAATCGGTTCGAAGATCGTGTTCGCGAAGCGCAGCGCCATGATGTCTTGAACCGGCTCTTTGCCCAGGTAGTGGTCGATGCGGTACACTTGGCCTTCGTCGAATACTTTATCGACTTCGGCCTGTAGCGCGCGCGCCGATGTAAGGTCGGTTCCGAACGGCTTCTCGACGATGATTCGAGTCCAACCCTTGGTGTTGCTCTTTGGGTCCATGCCGGCATTCTTGATCTGATCGATGATTTTCGGAAAGACCGACGGCGGAGTCGCGAGATAGAACAACACGTTGCCGCCGGTTCCGAAGTTTTTATCGTATTCGTCCAGCCGCTTTTTCAAGGCGCCGAAATGTTCGGTATCGTCGAAGTCCGCTGCCATGTACGAGATGCGCTCGGACATGTCGTCCCAAAGCGAGGCCTTTGCTTTGCCCGAGCGCGAGAACTCGTCGACAGAATTTTTGCAATAGGCTCGAAATTCATCATCGGTGAATTCGCTGCGCGCGAATCCGATTAACCCGAAGTTCGTCGGCAAGATATCGTCGACGCGCAGGTTGTAGATGGCCGGCATGAGCATGCGTTTGAACAAGTCGCCGCTGGCGCCGAAGAACACGATCGTGCACGGGTCGTTGATGCGGCCGCTGTCGAGGCCTTGGCGTAAGGGGTTGATCGCCGGAGACGCCGGTTCAGGAACGGTTTTTCCGTTCGTGGTTTTTGTTGTCGTTGCCATGGTTACTTTTCGGCTTTTACCGCGTGGCCGCCGAATTGGTTCCGCAGCGCGGCGATCACTTTGGCGCTGAACGATTCGTCTTGGCGCGAAGCAAATCGGCGCATCAGCGCGAGCGTTATCGCCGGAGCCGGCACGCTTTCGTCGATCGCGGCTTGGACCGTCCAGCGCCCTTCGCCGGTGTCGTCCACCCAGCCG
>JALYTZ010000039.1 GCA_030854025.1 Vulcanimicrobiota bacterium | reverse complement strand
AACACTTCCGCGCCTTCATGCAGTACCACGACGTATTGATGAAAGAGCCCGGCGGTCTCAGTCGCGTCGAACGCGAGACGATCGTCGTGGCTGTTTCATCGGAGAACCGCTGCCAATACTGCATGGTAGCTCACGGTGCGGCGTTGCGGGTGCTCAGTAAAGATACGATCGTTCCCGAACAAATCGCTAATAACTGGCGCACGGCGACGCTCTCGCATCGCATGCGCTTGATGCTTGAATTTGCCTCGAGCGTAAACGAACCGGGTTTCGCGGCATCCGAACACGATATTAACGCGTTGCACTTGGCGGGCTTTAGCGACGACGACATCTGGGATATCGCCGCGATCGCGGCGTTTTTTGGCTTCTCCAATCGGCTCGCCGGCTTGATGGACTTGCGGCCGAACGCCGAGTTTTATTCCATGGGAAGATAGCGAGCGCCACGTGCGTGAGCAGAGGCCGAGCGCGTGCACGCCACGCTCCCCGACACAACGCAGCGAGTCTAACTCTATCCGTCTCTATCAAGGAAAGGCAGGGCACACGCCCTACCTTTCTGCGTCCTTCGACAGGCTCAGGATGACACACTTCTAGCGGGAAACGCGGGCGTTTCGATCCTCGTTGAGACGGTGTCTTAGGTTTTCGCGGGCGGCGAGCCATTCGTAGGCGATGATGCTGTAGGCGTATGTGTCGCGTAGTGTTCCGTTTGCGTGAAGTTGATGACTGCGGAGGACGCCGTCGAGATGCGCTCCGACGCGTTCGATCGCGCGACGGCTCGGCAGGTTGAACGACGAAGTTCGAAACTCGACAGCAATGCACGCCATCGTTTCGAATGCGTGCGTTAGCAACAGCAGCTTGCATTCGGTATTGATCGGCGTGCGCTGCGCGCTTGCCCGATACCAGGTCGAGCCGATTTCGACGTGGCGATTGACCGTATCGATATTCATGTACGTCGTCATCCCGACGGCAGCGCCGGTGCGAACGTCGACGACGGCGAAGGGGATCATGCCGCCTTGGTCGCGCAGCTTGCACCGCCGCGCAATCTCGGCACCCATCGCTTCGGGCGGCGGGACGTTCGTATACCAGAGCCGCCACAGTTCGCCGTCGCGAACCGCCTCGGTCAGGTCACGTTCGTGCGCGAGCGAAAGCGGTTCCAAAAGCGCGTGGCTCCCCCTCAGCGTTATTTCCGCGGACACTACGCGATCAGCGCACCGAATCGGGCCGCGTCGACGTTTCCGCCGCTTACTATTGCGGCGGCGCGCTTGCCGCGCACGTCCACTTTTCCAAACATGATCGCCGCCAAGCTCGCGGCGCCGCTGGGTTCGATGACGATTTTCATTCGCTCGAACGCAAAACGCATCGCCGCGCGCAGTTGATCGTCGGAAACGGTGACGATTCCTCGCGCATATTCCTGAACGAGCGGAAAGGTGAGCACGCCCGGAGCGGTCGTCTGCATTCCGTCGGCAATCGTGTCCGGCACGGGTATCGTAATGCGATGGCCGGCTTCGAGCGAGCGCGCAAAGTCGTTACCGGCTTCGGGTTCGACACCGTACACCGCAATGTCGGGATCGACTCCCCGCGCCGCAATCGCGGTGCCGGCGAGCAGGCCGCCGCCGCCGGTGCAGGCGACGATGATTTGGATTCCCTCGACGTCTTCGAGCAGTTCGAGCGCGGCGGTTCCCTGGCCCGCGACGATGTCGGGGACGTCGTACGGCGGCACGAGCGTGGCGCCGGTCTGCTCGCACAAACGCGAAGCGATTGCGGAACGATCTTCGGTTAACCGGTCGTAGAAAACCACCGTCGCGCCGTACTCACGCGTTGCCGCGACTTTGGATGCGGGTGCGTCCGTCGGCATGACGATCGTTGCCGGCACGTCCAGCAGCGAGCTTGCGAGCGCGACGCCTTGCGCGTGATTTCCGCTCGAAAAAGCGACCACGCCGCGCGTTCGCTCCTCGCCGCTCAGTTGCGCGATGCGATTGTACGCTCCGCGAAATTTGAACGCGCCCATCCGCTGGAAGTTCTCGCACTTCAGAAACACCCTACCTTCGGTGCGGCGATCGAGCGTGCGCGAGGACAGCACCGGTGTGCGATGCGCGACTCCGGCGAGCCGCTCCGCTGCCGCTCGTATAGCATCCGAATCGACGGCCGCGGCCGCCCGGTTCATTGGATCGGCGTTCCGGGCGCGCCGGCGTGTACGCGCCAGCCCGTTACTTTGTTGTTGTCGTCGAGCGAAAGTTCTTCGCGATAACTGCTCTTTGCGAACGTGACGTCGAAACAGTGCGCTGCCGGCGGGCAGCTCGCGTCGTTCTCTTTGAGTCCCTTATAGGCGCCTTGCGCGTTCAACTCGTCGGAAAGCTGCGCAACGCGTACGCGCGTGATCTGCCCTTGCATGCGCGGCGCAAAATCCGAGGCGACGGCGGACATGTCGTTCGCGACAACGGCGCGCGTGAGCTTATCCGCTTCTTTTTCGTACTTATTATGCGATGCGCAGCCGGCGAGCAGCGCAAGGCCGAGAATGACCGCCATCGTCGAACGTTTCATGCAACCTCCGTCTTATTGAGCGCCTGTCCTTCACTGATTCCGGACGCGGCGAAGTCGATGAACGTAAGGTTCGGATTCCACTCCTCGGCCAGGCGCATGCTCCATTCGCTTTCGAACAAGGCGATGGGACGGCCGTCCCAATCTTCCACGATCCGCGCGTTCGACGGCATTTGCGCCGACGCGATCGCCTCGCTGGAACCGGCGACGCGCCGCGCAAGCGCGAACGGCAGCGTGGTGAACGCCGTCTTGACGTTGTACTCGCTTTCGAGCCGATACTTCGCGACCTCGAACTGCAGTGCGCCGACCGCGGCCAAGATCGGTTCGGTTCGCATGGACCCCAGCGGATACATCACTTGGATTGCGCCCTCTTCGCGCAGTTGCGCGATGCCCTTGCCGAACGATTTGTACGTTCCCGTGTCGATACTGCGAACGGACGCGAAATGTTCCGGCGCAAACGTCGGGATTCCGGCGAACCGCACCGTCGGGCCCTCGCACAGCGTGTCGCCGATGGCGAACGACCCGGGATTCGCTAAGCCGACAACGTCGCCCGCGTACGCCGCCTCAAGCGATTCGCGTTCGCTCGCGAACAGTTTCATCGCGCGCGAAAGCCGCACGTCTTTTCCGGTCCGCGGATTGTTCACCGACATGTCGCGCTCGAATTTTCCCGAACACACGCGCACGAACGCGATGCGGTCCCGATGCCGCGGATCCATGTTCGCTTGAATCTTGAAGACGAAGCCTGAAAAATGTTCCCCGTGCGGATCGACCGGGCCGTTCAACGCGATCCGCGCGATCGGCGGCGGACTCAGGCGCACGAAGCGATCGAGGAAAAGCTGCACGCCAAAGTTCGTTACCGCGCTTCCGAAAAAGACCGGCGAGACGTCTCCGCGCATCATCGCCGCGCGGTCGAAGCTGCTGCCGGCGCCTTCGAGCAACTCAAGGCCGTCGCGAAATTCCCGGTAAGCCTGATCGTCGAGCAGTTCCCGCAAGCGCGGATCGCCGATATCCGTCATTTGAACGCCGGCTTTTTTTGCGCCGTGAACGGTGCGCTCGAAGAGATGCACCTCGCGCGTCTCGCGGTCGAAAACGCCTTTGAAATCGGGCCCGTTCCCGAGGGGCCAGTTCATCGGAAAGACGCCGATGCCGAGCACGCTCTCCAACTCGTCGAGCAATTCGAGCGCATCCCGGCTCGGGCGATCCATTTTGTTGATGAACGTAAAGAGCGGAATGCGACGCGCGCGGCAGATGGCAAAGAGCTTTTTCGTCTGCGGTTCCACGCCTTTGGCGGCGTCGATCAGCATGACCGCGCAATCCGCCGCGAGGAGCGTTCGATACGTGTCTTCGCCGAAGTCTTGATGCCCGGGCGTGTCGAGAAGGTTGATCGTAAAGCCTTCGTACGGGAACTGCAGCACGGTCGACGTGATCGAGATGCCGCGCTGTTTTTCCAGTTCCATCCAGTCGCTGGTGGCCGCGCGCTGCTGCCGGCGCGCGGAAACTTGTCCTGCCGTTTGAATGGCGCCGCCGTAGAGCAGCAGCTTTTCGGTCAGCGTCGTTTTGCCGGCGTCGGGATGCGAAATAATCGCAAAGGTGCGCCGCTTGTCGACTTCTTGCGCGATGGAACTCATGGAATTTGAGACTTCGACGGCGCGTACGTTCGCAACTCCGCGAACCGGCCTTCGGTGCGAAGGAGCGAAAGCGCGCCCGGCTTGACGAAAAATTGTACGTCCGCCGGAATGTGGAAACGGTCGCCCCGGCGCGTTACGCGAGCGTCCGAAGATCCAACGGTAATAACGCAGTCGGCGTACGTCAGACGGGTCGACGGCTGGACCGGTGTCATGCCGGTCGGCAGATGACGCAAGACGTATGCGCGGCCGCCGTGCGTGATCGAGATTTGCGAAAGACATTCGGGAAGCGCGGAGAGCGCCCAGGGAGCATCGCCAAAGGCATGGCCGCCGCCGGTCAGCGGTGGAGGGGTTTCCGCAGCGGACAGCTTCGGCGGTACTTTCACGTACACTGAAGCGATCTTGATGCGCAGCCGATCGCGGTTTGCGTACGCCGCGGCGACGGCGACGATCGCCAGCACGATGAGGGTGGCGATTAGAAAATATCTAAGCAGCGCTCTCCGCCGGTTCCTCTGCGTCGTCGGTTTCGCCGAGGGTCAGACGCGCCGAGCCGATGGCCCAATCCGCCATGCCGTAGTAGAAGTCGAACGTGCGTGCTCCCAAGTCCGGCCGCGGGTCGATTCCGGTCGGAAACACGACGTTGTCGACGATGCCGCGCCGTTCCGTTTCGAGTTCGGGAGCGAGAATCGGCTGCGGCGAGCGGTACACGATGTGATGCGGCTGATTCAAATCATGAATCATGATGCCGGCGCTGTAGCGCAGCTTCGGCTTAACGGCGGTTTCGTCGATGGCGTCGACCGCATGATAGAGCGACATCCAGCCTTCGGCGATACGCACCGGCGGCGTGCCCGCGCCAAGCTTAAGTGAACCCCACTGAGCGTTCGGAGACATGACCAGTTCGCTTTCACACACGTCCAACAGGTTCTCGATGCTTTCCAGCGCGGGTTCCAGCGGAATGTAGCCGATGCGAATGGATTCACGATCGACGAACGGCATTCGTTCGATCATCGGAATTGCGGCGCGCCCGTCGACCGCCGAGAGATGCAGCATGGGCCGGTGATAAAACGCCAGCGAACGAACGCCGGCCGGCGAGAGCACCGACTCCGGAAAGAAGGCGGCATCTTTGTCGTCGCCGACGTGCATGCCCGGCTTGTCGAAGCGCAGCAGTCCCAGACGGCTCCACTGCGTTCCGTCATCCGAAAGCGCGAGTGCGATTCGCGGTCCGTTTCCGCCGAACGCCGTGTATGCCATGACGTACTTGTCCAGTTCGGCGACGAACGTCACGCGCGGATCTTCGCAGCCGTACCCAGGGTGCGCGCGCAGTTCGTACGGGGCGTCCGGCTCCAGCGCGAAACCCGCGCGCCTGAAGTCGTATCCGTCACCCTTCGGCTTTGCGCGAACCAATCCGACGCGTGAAATGTTTCCCTGCGCGACGTCCCGAGGATACAGCAGCAGCTGACCGTCGCGCGTGCGAGCGCAGGCCGGGTTGAGCGTGCCCTCGGCTTCACTGGGGTCGCCGTTCGGCTCAAGTACGGTACCGAGGCGCTGCACCCGGACTTCCGGGTCGATGGTTGCGTGTGCCAGCATTAGTCCTCTATTGAAACGTCGTTCGCGCGTGCGGCATTACCTAAAGCGATCACAATTTCATGCGTAAGCCTGCCCGCGTGAACGGCGAACGCGTCCAAGTTGCTTTTACCATCGAGCAACTCGACCTGGGTTCGATTTTTGTCGCAACGCGTGATGTGTGCTGTGACGTATTGCATCCCGACCGTTAGAATATCGTCCGCTCCGGCGGCGGTCTTAGGAAATCCGTCCCCGTATCCGCAGCGAGCTACCACGATCTCGCTCTCGGCCGGAAGCTTCATGCCGCCGTAGCCCACCGGCGTCCCGGCTTGGCGACGCTCCACCCGAACGACCGGGGCGGTAACGCGCAGGGCGCACTTCAAGCCGGGCGCCGAGCCGCCGCCGAAAAGCCCAACGCCGATTCGGACGACGTCGCCCGGTGCTCCGCCAGCGACAGAGTAGGTGCTCGCAACGTCCGTGCCGACGATGCGCACGCCTGCCCCCAGTAAGAGCCGGCGAGCGCGTTCGAACTCCTCGAGCTGCGCGGCATAGCGTGCGCCGTCCGTGAAATGCGTCCAGAGCTGCACCTCGGCATTTGCCGCAGCCAACGGTCCTGCAAACGCGGCCAGCTCCGATAACGCCAGACCGCTCCAGCCGGCGGCCGGCAGCACCCCTACTCGAACCCGCAGCGGCCGCGTTCGCGCACGCGCCCAAGCGCCCGCGATGTCCAGTTCTCGCTGGCCGGCGATGGTGGGAAGAGCATCGGCGTCGAGAACTTCGGCGAGCCGTCCGGGCTCGACCGCGCCGAGCACGATAGCGGGGCTCGGCGTGCAGGCGCGCAAATCGCGCAGCTCGTCGGCGTCCGCAACGGCGTACTCGGCGACCCGGCCTTGCAGCGCACGAACCATCGCAGCGTATCCCCAGCCATATCCTTGGCTCTTGACGACCGCGCACACCCGCGCGCCGCTGTGAGCCGCCCAAGCGGAAGCATTCCGCGCGACGATATCGGCGTCCAAAGCAACGATGGGTCGCACGTTAGGGGAGAACCGTTTCCACGATCGGATCGTCCGAAGGCGTGACGACCTGCACGTGAACGCCGCGGCGATACACCGCGTTGGGAACGATCCAGAGCGTGTAGGTGCGATACGCTCGCGAGGGTTCGCCGCCGTTCGCGGGCGGTTGCTCGAAGGCGACGACTCGTACGCCGTCGGTATCCGCGTGAATCGACTCGACGATCTGCCGATAGCCGGTGCGCGAATGCGGCCCCATGATCAGCGCGACGCCGAATTCGTTACGATAGCTCACGGGGGCTCGAATGCCCAGGCGGTCAAGCGAAGCTGCATCACGGACGATTGCGATCTCATTTCCCGAGCCCAGAACCGTCGTCGTTCCTTCTTTGAGGGTCTGAATGCGCACGTCGCGGCAGCCCGCGAGCAGCAGCAACGCCGCCAAGACCCAAAGCCGTTTCACGCGCATGGCCTTCGAGGTGTTGTCACGCGACGCCCTTTGGGTGCATTCTTAAGGAGTGAGATAGCCGTATCGCCGGAGGCGCCATGATCCAAGGCTTCGTACTCGCCGCCACATTGATTGCATCGGTGCTTCCCGCGCCGCCGCATCCTGACGCCACGCCAACGCCATTGAAAGAAATCGGACACGTGCACGCTTCGGCGGCCTGTGCGGAAATTGCAACGCATGCAAACAGCGCGATCACGACTGCGCTGCGCGATGATGTCGTGCTTTCTCAGACGATTGCAAAGCTGCGCGACGTAACGCTCGACGACGGCAATGCCATTCACCGGCACAATGGATTGAACGCGCTCGGCGACTACGCCAAAACGCTCATGCAGCAATCGCGCGCGGGCGACCGCGAAGTGCAGCGGCTGCGCGAGCTTGCAGCCAAATCAAACGATCCCACGCAGAAGAAAGACCTGAAGGCATTTGCCGACGTGCTGGGCGGTGCGCTCTGGCGCCAGCAAAAAGTTGCGCGCGACTTAAATGGTTTTCTTGCCGCGACCGATATGCGTGACATGGCGGGATGGGACGAATCGGAAACGCAAGCAAATCAGAGCGTGCTCGGCGTTGCCGACCCGTCGAGAGCACTCGTGCCGGGCGAATCACGCAATAGCGCATTGATCAACTCAAACGTCGGCTATGCCATCCCCGAAAAGGATCCGCGCATCCGGGCGACCGACGAAGCGCGCGCAGCCGCCACCGACTTCGAGAATCGGATTCCCGATATTTCGAACGACGAAGGCCAAGCAGCCAACCTCGTGACGGGAGCCGTTACCGGCTGCTAGGATTGCGCGCGGCGCAATCCTACTGTCTTCGGCCCGACGACAGTCGTTGAAGGTGCCGCAGTGGTCGGCTAGACTTGAACCCTAGTGAGGACTCTCTGGCGGTTATCGCTGTGCGCCATCATCGTCGCGTACGGCGCGGTGATGCTGGGAAGTTGGACGCGCATCAACGGCGCCGGCATGACCTGCCCGGACTGGCCGCGCTGCGACGGACAACTCATTCCGCCAATGGGAGACGGTACGGTCTGGGAATGGACCCACCGGCTGCTTGTTTTCGTCCTGACGCCGCTCGTGCTGGCGGTGCTGTTCGCGGCGTGGCGTCAGCGGAAAGCCTCGCGCTTCATCGGGCCGACGACCTTTTCCATCGGCGCGCTGTTCGCATTCCAAATTTTCTTGGGCGCTGCCACGGTGCATCTCTCGAATAGCCCGATTTCGGTCGTGTGGCATTGGGGCACGGCAATGGCATTCATCGCTTCCTTATGCGCAATGGCGATTTTCGCGCGTACCGCAATGCGTCCGGAAGGCAATGCCGGGCGCGACCGGACGGCGACGGCGCTTATCGGCGTTTTGGCCGGAACGACGACCGTTGCGTTCGTAACGATGTGCGTGGGGGCATACGTCAGTTCGAGCGGGGCGGGCCTAGCATGCGTGAGCATCCCGGGATGCGCGGGGAACGTCGTTGTATATACCCCTGGTCAGTATGTGCAGATGCTCCATCGTTTCATAGCCGCAAGCTGCTTGCTCAGCGCCGTTGCCTCGTTCGCGCTCGCTTGGGCCTGGCGGGCTTCCTCGCAGGTTCGCACGCTCGCCACGGTCGGATTGCTCCTCGTTTTCGTGCAAGTGCTGCTCGGACTGCTCAACGTCGCCCTGCGATTGCCGATCGACCTGCGCGAAGCCCACGCGGCGAACGCCGCTCTCGTCTTTCTCGCATTTGTGGGCGCGAGCACGTTTGCGGTGCTCGATACCGTCTCTTCTCCCGAACGCGCGTCGGCGTGAGCGGCACGCTATCGCGCGTGGACGGCGCGGCGCCGGGTCATGCGAGCGGTTTGCCCGGCATCGTTTCAGACTACTACGAATTGTGCAAACCGCGCATCATCGTGCTGCTGCTCATAACGACGGCGGCAGCGATGGCGATGGCCGCGCGCGGCATTCCGAATCTCGCGCTCGTTTTTTGGACGCTGCTCGGCGGCGCGCTCGCGTCGGCATCGGCCGGTGCGTTTAACTGCGTGTACGATGCGGACATCGACGGCCTGATGAAGCGCACGCGCGGCCGACCGATACCTCAGCACCGCATTTCCATTCAGTCGGCGACCGTGTTTGCGACCGCAATCGGCGTGCTCTCTTTTGCAATGCTGTACTTTTTGGTGAATCCGCTCGCCGCCTGGCTTTCGCTGGCGGGCAACGTGTACTACGTGGCCGTGTACACGATGTGGCTCAAGCGCATCACGCCGCTGAACATCGTGATCGGCGGTGCGGCCGGCGCGGTTCCGCCGCTGGTCGGCTGGGCTGCCGTAACGCACACGATCGGCGGACCCGCACTCGGGCTGTTCGCATTGATCTTTTTGTGGACGCCGCCGCATTTCTGGTCGCTGGCACTGATGACCGAGCTCGATTACGACAAAGCGAAAATTCCGATGCTTCCCAACGTTCGTGGTGAAGCGCGCACGAAGCGTGAAATCATCTACTATTCGGTTTTTCTCGTCGTCGCATCGCTGGCGCTCTATCCGCTGCACGTCATGGGTCCCGTCTACTTTGCTGCGGCGGCAGTTTTGGGCGGTCTGTTTCTGCTCGACGCGGTGCGCACGTGGCGCGACGCCGGCAAGACGTGGGCGCGGCATCTGTTTCGCTTTTCGCTGATCTACCTCGCGCTCATGTGCGCGATCATGGTGATCGACCGAATCATTGCGTAGCGCTCGAACCCGTTCGGTCGCCGGGCACGAGTTGGATCGGGCGGTGCTGCCGCTGCTTCTCACGCTCGGTTTGGGCGTGCTGGCCGGCGCGCTCGATTTGGGCGTACTTTCACCGGCGCTTCCCGCAATCGGCGCGCAGTTCGCGGTAGCGACGGGCGATCTCGCGTGGGTGTTTACGCTCTACTTGCTCGCCACGGTAGTTTCCATTGCCGTGATGAGCGTACTCGCCGACCGGCTCGGACGCCGGCCGATCTACATCGCGTGCGTCAGCCTGTTTGCGTTCGGAAGTTTGATCGCCGTGCTGGCGCCGAATTACGGCGTCTTTTTGCTTGCGCGAGCGATCCAGGCACTGGGAGCCGGCGGTATTTTTCCGGTTGCAACCGCTGCAATCGGCGACGCGGTCCCGCCCGCGCGTCGCGGAGCGGCGCTGGGTTTGGTGGCCGCCACCTGGGGTCTGGCCGCAATCGTCGGCCCAACGTTCGGCGGCCTGGTAACGCACTTCATCTCATGGCGATGGATCTTCGCGCTGAATTTTCCGCTTGCGGCGATCGTCATCTATCTTGCAGCCATTCACGTGCCTGCAAATGCGCCGCGCGCGCGCGGTCCGCTCGACGGTGCAGGTCTCGCGCTGCTGGCTTGTGGTTTGCTCGCGCTGATGTACGGAATCAGCGGCACACACGTGCTGACGATCGTTGTCGGCATCGTCGTTCTCGTCGGATTTGCGTACTGGCAGCGGCTCGCGCGCAATCCGATCGTTCCGCCCAGTCTTTTCACCTCTGCGCAACTAGCCAAAACGTACGCGCTCGAAATAGCGATCGGCATGCTCGAAGGATCGCTCTTCTTTATCCCGACCGTGCTGGTCGGCGCACAGCACCTTTCATACGCTGCCGCCGGTTTGATTGCGGCGATCGGCGCGCTCGTTTTCGTTGCCGTCATACCGGCATCGGGACGCGCGCTCGACCGCATCGGGAGCCGGGATGTGCTGCTGCTCGGCACGTTCTGCACGGAGGCGGGCATCGCGTTCTTTGCCCTGGGATTCGATACGCTGTGGATGTCGATTCTGGCGATGATCGTCGCCGGGTTTGGTTTTGGTGCGCTGCTCGGAGCGCCAACCCGGTACATCGTCACCAACGAAACGGATCCGAAAACGCGCGCGACGGCGGTCGGCCTGCTCAGCCAGTTTCTCATCATCGGCCAGATCGTCGGCGCCTCGATGGCGGGCGGAATCATGAGCCTCGCCGTTTCGGACACCACCGCGTACCGGAATACGTACATCGCGTTCGCAATCGTCGCGCTCGTCGCCATGGGCATTGCTGCAACACTGCGCAGCCGCCGACAGGAACTTCGCGCCCGCGTAACCGAGTGATTCCCATGCTCACGCCGCCGCCGCCTTTGCGTCACCTCGTCTACACCGTTTCCGTCGACGCCCAATCGCACACGCGCACGAAATCCGTCGTCGACGACACGGCGCTGGCACCGGACATCGCGCACGGCACGCGCGACCGCGTCAAGGGCACGATCACGCTGGACGTGATCGAAGCGTCCGCCGACGGCGGGCTCGTGCTGCGCATTTCCGAGCTTGCGCAAGACCGGCGCAACGGTCCGATTACCGTCGGCACCGCCGTCGACGGTTCGCTCGTTCTCACGCAGAGCGCCGCCGATTCGCTTCTACCGAAGAAGAAGGCATCGCGCGGCTGATGGGCCGCGGCATCATCGTCGGTCATCCGCTCGCGGTCGGAAGCACGTGGACGCTTGCGAATCATCAGGATTACGATCAACAGGATCGTTACACCGTACGCAGCGTCGACGGCGCGACTATTCATGCCGGCGTCGAAGGCAGCGAAACCGGCCGCGGCACCGATCAGATGCGCGACACTTACACGATCGACCTGACGTATGACGGCGCAAAGAGCGCGCCGTTGAAAGCGGAGCTCACCTCCGACAAGCACGATGTTACGGCG
>JALYTZ010000017.1 GCA_030854025.1 Vulcanimicrobiota bacterium | reverse complement strand
GCATTGTGATTGGTTAGAGCGAAGCGCGTGTTTGCCGCCCTCGCGCGCTCTTCGAAAAGCGCTATCGCGCCATACGCTCGTACGTCTTCAGTGGTGAGTCCGGACACAATTTCCGGCAATGCCAGCGACGATACGCGATGCACCGTTTCGCCGCCGATGCCGAGTCCTTCGCGCGAGGTCGCGATCACTTGTACGCGCGCGCATCCCCGAATCAATGCGTTAGCGACCGCAGCGGCGCCGTCGACGAGATGTTCGCAGTTGTCGAAGATCAGAAGGCAGGTCTTGTTGCGTAGGGCACTGACGATCGTTTCGGTCAGCGAGCGCTCCGGTTGTTCGGCAATGCCGAAAATGGACGCGACCGAGTTGGGAATCAGCGTTGCGTCGACGAGCGGCGCGAATTCAACGTACCAAACGCCGTCGGCGTAGCGCTCCAGCAGATCTGCGCCCGGCCTGCAGCGCGAGCCGGGTTTTCCCGATGCCGCCCGTTCCGACCAGCGTGAGAAGGCGCGTCTTTTCGAGAAGCGCGTGTATTTCGTTCACGTTCGCTTCACGACCAAGGAAGCTCGTCACTTGCAGCGGCAAATTGTTCGGGAGCACTTCAAGCGTGCGTAGGGGAAAAAACTTTTGCTGCAGATCGGATGCGACGAGCTGGTAGATCTGTTCGGGCTGCGTAAGGTCTTTGAGGCGATGCGCCCCAAGATCGCGCAGCGAAGCCTGTGCGGGCAATTCGTCCTGAACCAGATCGCACGCCGCGCCGGAAACCAGGACCTGTCCGCCGTAGCCGACGGCGAGGAGCCGCGCGATGCGGTTGACTGCCGGACCGAAGTAGTCGCCGTCGCGTTCGTCGGCGTGGCCGACATGCACGGCCATGCGCACTTTCATCGCGTCAACTGATGAAAAATCTTCAGCCGCGATCGCGCGTTGAATCCACAAAGCCGCCGCGACGGCGTCGCGCACGGTCGAAAATGCCACGCAGAACGCATCACCAATCGTCTTGAAAACGTAACCGTCGTAAACATCGATTCCTGCGCGCACGATTGCATCGTGCCGCTTCACCGCCGTAGCCATCGCTTCGCGGAAACGTTCCCAGCGCTGGGTGCTGCCTTCGATGTCGGTAAATAGAAACGATACGGTCCCCGAAGGGATCGGGCGCGCTGCGGGCGAGTCAGCTGTGCCGGACACTTGGGAGACGTTCGTCACGCAGGCTCGAAAGGATTTCAACGATCGCCTGCCCCTGCGGGCTTTCGGCGGGCGCATCCAAGGCCACGAACCCGCGGAAGTCGCTTAGGAGCGCCACAAGTGGCCGAACCTGGCGCGAATCGACCACCGAGTACCAAGCAAGCACCGTTTTCGGCAGCAGGTCGGCCGGCTGATCCGATGCGTCGAACGCGCCGAAATCGGGCGCGTAGCGCAGCCACGCGGAATCGGCTTCTTTGGAAACGCGCTTGACGTCGTGCGTGGAGGCTGCAAACGTCCGAGCAGCATTGCGCAAGCCGAGCGTGACGTTCGCGCGCTTGCCCATCGAGGTCGCCGCGTTCAATCGTTCGAGCGTCTCGACCCACGATGCTTCGGTTTCTGCCGGCAGCCGCGACGAAAGCAGCGGGGCACCCAGCGCCACCGCTACGTCGAGCGCTCCCGCCATCTCGCTCGCATTGCCGCCGAAAAATCCGCCGTCGAAAACAGCGGCAACGGTCAAGCCCAAGTCGGCGCACATCTTCTTGACCTGGGCGAGGTAGTCACTATCGGTGCGCGGAAAGTGCGCAACGTCAAAAACGACGCCGTCGGTTGCAAGTTTGCGAGCACACAGGTCGATCCACTCGAGCTGCGTCAAATCGCCGCTGCGCAACTGTCGATCGAACGCCGCGCTCGAGCAGGCGAGTTTCATAGGCGCCCCGTTTTCGACCGCTTGAGGGAAGGCCCTGCGCTCAATGAATATCGCCGTTGGAGCCGATCACGCCGGCTTCGAATACAAAAACCGCATTGCGGAAACACTGCGCGCGGCCGGACATACGGTCGTCGATTACGGAACGTGCGACGCCACGCCGGTGGACTATCCGCAGTACGGCTACGCGGTTGGCGAAGCCGTTGCCTCGGGACAATCGCAGCGTGGAATCGTCGTCTGCGGTTCGAGTTTAGGAATCGCGATGGCGGCCAACAAAGTCCCGGGCGTCCGCTGCGCCGCCGTTTCCGAGCCACTTTCGGCGGAACTCGCTCGTCGCCACAACGATGCGAACGTACTTGCGCTCTCGGAACGGCTTACCGGCTTGGACATGATCGAACGGCTCGTGGACGTTTTTCTAACCACGGAATTCGACGGCGGACGTCACGCGCACCGAGTCGAGCAGCTCTTCCAATTCACCGACGCTCAGCGATCCCGAACGCTCAAGGCAATTGAATCCGGAAGCGTTACGGACGCGCAAACGCCGCAGGCCGATTTGCAGGCGTCCACGTGACCCAAGGCCAGCGGTTAGTCATGATCGTCGTCTTCGTCGGATCGATTCTGCTCGGACTCTACGACGTTTTCGCGGCGTGGCGCGGTCACGGCGGCACTCCGCTGTTCGCCTGGCTTTGGGCGATCGTCATGTTCGTCATCGCTTTCTTGTCCGGGCGCGTTGTGTTCCGCGGACGCGTCTGAAGGAAATCCAACTGTCATGAATCTTTTAGAACTCGATACGCTGCAGTCGCAAGACCCCGAAGTGTACGCGTCGATCGCGGGCGAGGAAAAACGGCAGCGCGAAAATCTGGAACTGATCGCATCCGAGAACTACACGAGTCGGGCCGTTCGCGAAGCGATGAGTTCGGTGATGACCAACAAATACGCTGAAGGGTATCCCGGCAAACGGTACTACGGCGGCTGCGAGTTCGTCGACGTTGCCGAAACGCTGGCAATCGATCGCCTCAAGCGCTTGTTCGGAGCAAGCCACGCGAACGTTCAGGCGCACGCGGGGGCGCAAGCGAACATGGCAGTGTTCATGGCGCATCTGCAGCCGGGCGATACGGTGCTCGGCATGTCGCTCGCGCACGGCGGGCATCTCACGCACGGCACGAAGGTCAGCTTCAGCGGAAAGCTTTACAACGCGATCGCCTACGGCGTGCGCAAAGATTCCGAACTGATCGACTTCGACCAAGTGCGCTCGCTCGCGCGCGAACACAAACCCAAAATGATTATCGCCGGCGCGAGCGCCTATCCGCGCACGATGGAGTACGAACCGTTTCGCGAAATCGCCGATGAGGTCGGCGCGACGTTCTTGGTCGACATGGCGCACATCGCCGGTCTGGTCGCCGTCGGCCTGCACCCGTCGCCCGTCCCGCTCGCGGATTTCGTCACCTCGACAACGCACAAGACGCTGCGCGGACCGCGCGGCGGCCTCATTCTGTGCACGGAAAAATGGGCTGCGCCGATCGACAAAGCAATCTTTCCCGGAATACAAGGCGGCCCGTTCATGCACACGATTGCGGCCAAAGCCGTCGCATTCGGCGAAGCGCTGCGGCCCGATTTCAAAACGTATCAAGAACGAGTCGTGCAAAATGCGAAAGTGATGACCGAAGAGTTCACGAGCAACGGCCTGCGTCTGGTCGGCGGCGGCACCGACACACATCTCATGCTCGTCGATCTTTCGGTCAAAAACCTTACCGGCAAGGATGCCGAGAAATACCTCGACGAGATCGGAATCACCGTGAACAAGAACGCGATTCCATACGATCTCCAGAAGCCATTTGTGGCCAGCGGAATCCGGATCGGCACCCCGGCTATTACGACCCGTGGTTTCGGTCCCGACGATTGCCGCGAAGTGGCCAAAATCATCTGCGCGGGCCTCGACGACATCGGCGATCGCGCGAAAATCGCCGTTCTGCGGGGCCGCGTTCACGAACTTACCGGCCGATTCGACGTGCCTTAGCGTGTCGGAGGGCACGCCGGGCTTGAGCGTCATCTCGCATCCCGCCATTGCGGATCGCGTGGCGCGTCTGCGCGACCGCGAAACGCCAACGCGCATTTTTCGCAAGCTGCTCGAAGAACTCGGCGCGTTTCTCGCGTACGAAGCCACGCGCGGCCTGCCGCTGCGCGACGAATGCGTGACGACGCCGCTGGTGGAAATGACCGCACAGCGAATTGCAACGCGACCGGTCGCCGCGCCGATTCTACGCGCGGGGCTCGGGCTTCTGCCGGGCTTTCTCAGCGTTATCGACGACGCCGTGGTGGCGCATCTCGGTTTTTACCGGGATCCGAAAACGCTGCAGCCGGTGCCGTACTACGCGAATCTGCCCGACGATCTGTCGGAGCGCCACGTGTTCGTACTCGACCCGATGCTTGCAACCGGCAATTCAGGCGCGGCGGCGCTGGATGCGCTCGTCAGCCGAGGCGCCCGCGAATTGACCTTTATCAGCATTCTTGCAGCGCCCGAAGGGATTCGCACGATTCATCAAGCGCATCCCGCCGTGCGGTTCGTCACCGCGGCCGTCGACGAGCGGCTGAACGATCACGGCTACATCGTTCCGGGATTGGGTGACGCCGGTGACCGAATGTTCGGCAGCACCAGCTCGGTGCCGGTCGCCGTTCGTCCCGGGACGCAGCAATAAACCGCGTGCGACCGGGATGGGACGCGTATTTCATGCAGATCGCGCGAACCGTCGCGACGCGCGCCACGTGTCCGCGGGCCACGGTCGGAGCGGTGCTGGTGCGCGACCATCGCATTCTAACGACGGGCTACAACGGTGCGCCGCGTGGTGTCGCGCACTGCACGGAAGTCGGCTGCACGCTGGATAATGGGCACTGCATGCGCGCGACGCATGCGGAAGCCAATGCGATCGTTCAGGCGGCACTACACGGCGTCAACGTCGCGAACTCGACGGCGTACTGCACGCATCAGCCGTGCATCAACTGTTCGAAACTCCTGATCAGTGCCGGCGTGCGAAAGATCGTTTACGACAACGCGTATCCCGACGCGATCGCGCAGGAGCTGCTCGGCGAGGCCGGCGTCGCGCTCGCAGCCTTTGTCACCCTCGAAGGCGCGCATTCGTGAACTACGACATCTATCTCTACGTTGCGGGCTTCGTCATCGCTATTGCAGCCACGGCGCTTGCGACGCCGCTCATCTGCAAGCTCGCGACGCACCTCGGCGTCATCGACCGGCTGGGCGAAGAGCGGCGCGTGCACGAAAGAGAAACGCCGCGCATCGGCGGCGTTGCAGTCTTCTTCGGATTTGCTTTCGCGCTTTTTGCGGTACTCGGCGTGGCGCTCGCGCACGTACACGGGTTTTTCCCGCCCGACCCGCACGAGTCGATGCCCGATCAGCTTCGCGATCAGCTCGGCGACGCGCATAATCTCGTCGGCCTGCTTTTCGGCAGCATGCTGATTCTTGGAGTGGGACTCTGGGACGACGTCATGACGATGCGTCCGCGCAATAAGTTTATCGCGCAGATCGTCGTGGCGCTCATTTCGATGATCTACGGCTTCCTTATCC
>JALYTZ010000006.1 GCA_030854025.1 Vulcanimicrobiota bacterium | reverse complement strand
AGCCCGAATGTATGAGGTCGTTACATTTCGCTACACCACTCAAGGGGAGACTTCCTACGTGGACGTGCTTGGCATCGATATTTCGAACGACGATTTCCACGCCTGTCTATTCTCGGTGTGGCCCGCTACGAAAATCTTCGTGCAGCGCTATTTACAATTGCACCCGAAACAGAACCGCAACCGCGCGTTGCAAGAAGAAACGAATCTTAAAACCCGTAAGGTTCCAGTCGCCGATCGCCGGTGCTGTGAACGCTGGCGCGTAGCAATCAGCGCATACAATTCCCACACCGCTCAGCCGGTTATTCGATCGATGCCGGATGGCGGCCGAACGTAAACGGCTCCGTCGCGGAGATCACAATCCTATAGCCGGAGCGAGCGGCGTTGTGGGCCTCGACGATCACGCAGGGAACGCCGCGTATGACCTGCGCCGTTACGACGTTCGCATCGGCTATTTTTTTGCTGAAGGCAGCGAGTACGTCGCACGCTTTGAGACGCTGTATTACAGGCGGTTGGTCATCGCGGCTCAAGCCGACGAATATTTGGTTGTCGGGATTTGCTGCCCAAGCAGCGATCTGTTCCGTTCCCGTCATTTTGCACCAACGTAGCGATACTGCCCAGAAAGGGACTCGAACCCCCACGGCCTTGCGGCCACTGATACCTGAAACCAGCGCGTCTACCAATTCCGCCATCTGGGCGCGGACCGAGGCCGATTCGCTCCCATGGCAGTGAGCCCTCCCCGCAAGCGGCGCAACCTGGCGTGTGCGGCGCGGTTTCTAATGGCACTTATGTCCGTATCTCCACAACTCGTCGCCTCAACTCCGCCGCTCGACGCGTATTCGCAGGCGGTTACGCACGCCGCGGAAACCGCCAGCCCGTCGGTCGTGAATATCGAAGTGCGCACGGGCCGGCGCGGCAACGGCTCGGGGTTCGTGTTCACGCCCGATGGGTTCGTGCTCACGAACAGTCACGTCGTCAACGGTGCCGATCGCATCGCGGTCTCGCTGCTCGACGGGCGCGAACTTCCGGCGCAGCTCGTCGGCGAAGACCCGCACACCGATCTGGCCATCGTGCGGATCGACGCCGCTGATATCGTGCCGGCGCGGCTCGGCGACTCGTCGCTGCTGCGGCCTGGCCAGCTCGCGATCGCGGTCGGCAATCCGTACGGCTTGCAGTACACGGTGACCGCCGGGGTCGTCAGTGCGCTCGGTCGCACGCTACGCTCGCAGTCCGGCCGGCTGATGGACAACATCATCCAAACCGACGCGGCGCTCAATCCCGGCAATTCCGGCGGTCCGCTCGTCAACGCGGCCGGCGAAGTGGTTGGCGTCAATACCGCAGTATTTCCCGGCCAAGGCATCTGCTTCGCTATTGCCGTCAATACCGCGCAATTCATCGCGGGCGTGCTCATGCGCGACGGACGCGTGCGGCGCGGATACCTCGGCATCGCCGGACAAGATATCGAGATTCCGCCTTATCTTGCGCGTCGTCACGGTTTGGTGATTCGTAACGGACTGCTCGTTATTTCGGTCGAGCCGGGAAGCCCTGCGCAGACAGCCGGTTTGCGCGAAGGCGACGTGGTCGTGCGATTCGAAGATCAACCGCTGCGCGGAATCGACGACCTCCATCGAATTCTTACGTTGATCGACTTACAGCGCCCGTACAAACTTGACGTCGTCCGAAAAAACGAACGCGTCGAAACGCTGGTTCTTCCAATCGAAGCTGCATGATTCGTCGCCTCGTTCCAATCCTCGGAATAACGTTCATCGACATCGTCGGATTCAGCATGCTGATCCCGATGCTGCCGTACTTCGTGACGCACTTTCATGCCTCGGACCTGACCGTCGGCATTCTGTTCTCGACGTTTTCGTTTTGCCAGCTCGTGTCGGGTCCGATTTGGGGGAACGTTTCGGATCGCATCGGCCGCAAACGCGTCCTCATCATCAGTCAAATCGGTGCGACGGTCGGGTGGGCCATGTTGGCCTTCGCCCCGGATCTCTGGTGGGTGTTCGTAGCCCGCATCATCGAGGGAACGTCGGGCGGCAACATCGGCATCACGCAGGCATACGTCGCGGATTTGGTCGCGCCGAAGGACCGGTCGCGCGCATTCGGGCTAATCGGCGCGATGTTCGGCGCCGGCATGGTGTTCGGGCCGTTGGGCGGCGGTTTTCTATTCGCTCGTTACGGGTTTTCTGTGCCATTTCTCGCGGCATCCGGATTGCAGTTCATCACGCTGATGCTGACGATCCTTCTGCTGCCCGAATCGCGCTCCAAAGCGCAAGAAGCGCAAACCGTCGTACGGATGCGCGACATCGGCAAAACGTTTGGAGACCGGGCGCTCGCGCGCATTCTCTATCAAAAGCTGGCGCTTTCGCTCGGGCTGTACGCCTGGTTCTCGGTCATGGCGCTCTACCTCAAGCAGCAGTTACACTTTGGTTTGACGCAGACCGACTACTTTTTCTCCGGCATCTCGGTACTCGGCGTGATCGTCAACGTGTTCTTCATTCACCGCGTTGCCGAACGCGTGGGCGACCGCGTCATGTCGAGCATCGGCTTAGCGGCGCTGCTCGCATCGTTCCTAATGGTGCCGTTCGTTCACTCCATAAGTACGCTCGCCATCATGGCAGCGGGTTTCTCAATCGGCATGGGGTTTGCCAACACCGGCATGACGGCGCTCATCAGCAACGCCGCGTCCGATCGACGACAAGGCACGGTTTTGGGCGTTTCCTCGTCGCTCGACTCGTTTTCGGGCATCGTCTCGCCGCTCGCATCGACCGGCATTCTCGAGCGGTTCGGCTCGCCATACGCGGGCCTCGCGTCAACCGTGTTCACGGCCGTTTCGCTTGCAATGGGTCTCGTGGCGACGCGCGCGGAAGAGCGCAACGCGCAAGCCGTTCCGGCCGACGCGGAAGTCTAAGCTGCGCTTTTCTTCCGTCGCTTGGGCGCCGCTTTATGCGCGGCGCTTTTGCGCTCGCCGCGAGCTTTTTTACTCTCTTCGAGCGATTGCGTAAGCACGTCCATGAGGTTGACGACTTTGCCGCGAGCGGGCGCCTTTTTCGGCGCTTCGGGAATATCTTTGCCGGCCGCGCGCGCCTCGATCATCGCCATGAGTTCGTCGTGGTACTTGTTCGTGAATTTCTCCGGCTCGAATTCTTCGACGGTCATCGAATCGATGAGCATTTTTGCCATCTTCATCTCGGCTTCCGAAATCTTCGTCGATTCGGGGAACTCAAGCGTCGAGGGGTTCACGAGTTCGTCGGCCCAGTGCATGAGTTCCATCAAAAGCGCATCGCCGTTGGGTTTGACGGCGCAGATATATTCTTTGCTGCGCAGCACCACGCGCGCGATGGCGACGCGTTTGGATTTTTCAAGCGCCTCACGCAGCAGCGCGTATGCGTGCTTCCCTTGTTTGGTGGGTTCGAGGTAGTACGGCTTATCAAAGTACATCGGATTGATCTGATCGAGTTCGACGAACTCCAGAATGTCGACTGACTGCGTGGCTTCGGGATTAACCTTCGCAAAATCATCGTCGGTCAGCACGACGTACTCGCCCTTCTCGTACTCATAGCCCTTAACGATCTCGTCCCACGGGACGGGCTTGCCGTCGACCGAACAAACGCGTTCGTATTTAATGCGGCCTTCGTCCTTGCCGTGCAGCATATTGAACGAGAGATCGTTGGACTTTACCGCCGTGAACACTTTGATGGGGATATTGACGAGTCCAAAGTTGATCGAACCGGACCAAATCGCGTGAGCCATGACCGTCCTTTTCTACCTCCGCCGTTGCGCGAGAACCTATTATACCCGCCGAGCGTCAACATGGCGAGCTAGCCCCAGGTTTTCTTGGCCTTCCTGATGGCCGTTTCCAGCTTGGCGGGCTTCCAATTTTTGCCTGCCCATAGGTCGCCGATTTTCGCTAGACGCTTGGGCGCGGTGCGAATCGTCCACGGCGCAGAGGCGTCCTCGGGCATGCCGGCGCGCTTTCGGGCGAGCACTTCTACTTCGTCCCACTCGAGCGGCATGGAAACCGGTGCGCCGTCGCGCGCTCGGGCGGCGAACGGCGGCACGAGCGTTTTGCCGCGGCCGACCTGCACGTAATCCAAATAGACCGTGCCCGCTTTGCGTTTGGCAGTCATTCGCTCGAGCGTCGTGAGGTCGGCATTGCGCGCGGCGAGTTGTCGTGCAATGAGTTCGGCAAACACCTTGATCGGCTCGTAGTCATACTCCGGGCGCAATGGAATCACGACGTGCAGGCCGCTGCTTCCCGACGTTTTTACGAGCGGCTTAAGACCGATCTCATCCAGCAAATCGCGCAGCTTGAGTGCGACCGTGGCCATCGTTTTCAGCGTACACCCTTCCCACGGATCGAGATCGAAGAGGACGAAGTCCGGCCGATCCAGCGAGTCCACGCGTGAAGTCCACGTATGCAGTACGATCGATGCGAGGTTTGCGCAGAACACCAGCGTCGCTTCGTCGTTGCAGACGATGTAAGCCGTTTCTCCGCGCTCGTTCGACGCGGCGACACTCACGGTCGGCACCCAGTCCGGCGTGCCGCGCGGCGCGTGCTTTTCGAAAAACGAGGGGCCGTCGATGCCGTCGGGATAACGCTGCAGCGTGAGCGGACGATCGCGCAAATGCGGAACGATCAGCGGCGTGACGTGCCGGTAATAGTCGACCAGATCGCCTTTGGTGAAACCGTCGCGTGGCCAGAGCACTTTATCGGGATTCGAAAGCGTAAGATCGTGTCC
>JALYTZ010000279.1 GCA_030854025.1 Vulcanimicrobiota bacterium | reverse complement strand
GCCTAACGGTGCGCCGGGTATCGGCGCGATCACGCCCGCATCCGCTTCGCCGCGGGCAATGACGGTCGCCCCACGCACGACGCCGTCGTACTGCCGGTAGAGCGGCTCGCGCGAGCATACGTCGCGATGCGCGAGTATTTTTTCGAACACGTCGCTCACGGCAACGTCGCCTTGGATGAACCGCTGCGCCGGGTCAGTCTCGGCAATTTTGGGCCGTTCGTTGACGGCGAGTTCGTCGCGGATGGAGCCGGTAAGAAAATCGATCGGAACGTCCATGACGATTGCGTCGCCGTGCCGCAGCACGTACCGCATCGGTGCCTGCACCGCGCCGATAACGACCGCGCGTGCTCCGCGCGCGATGTGCGGAAGCGAGAATTCCTCGTTGTAGATGCGCAGCACGTCGGCCGTGACTTCGGACGGAAGCACCCAGCACAGCCGCTCTTGGGTTTCGCCGACTGCGAGCACTTCGGGAGGCATGTTTTCCAGCGCTGCATTTACATCGTCGAGATCGATGATGGCTCCGAAGCCGCCGCTGCTGCAGATCTCGGCCGAGCAGCCCATGATCCCGCCCGCTCCCAAATCTTTGAAGCCGGCGGTGATGGTGCGTTCGCGCAGGTATTCGAACACGCGATAACTCGCGCGCATGATGACGTTCTTTAGAAACGGGTCGGGAACTTGCACGGCGCTCTTGTTCGCGTCTTCCGCCGCTTCGTCAAGCGTGACCGACGAAAACGCCGCGCCGCCGAAGCCGCTTGCATCGGTCGCTTTGCCGACCAGCACGATGTCCCAACCCGCCGATCCCGGCGGCGCGCACGAATGAATGATCTCTGACTCTTTGACTAACCCAAGCGCGACGACGTTGATTAGGCAATTTTCGTCGAAGCGCTCGTCGAAATACACGTCGCCGGCTAGCGTCGGCACGCCGATCGCATTACCGTATGCGCTGATACCGTCGACGGCGCCCTGCGCCACGTACCGCTGGTGCGACTGCGCATCTTCCACGCGCCCGAAACGCAGAGGATCGGCAATGGCAATCACTTCGGCGCCCATGCAGAGCACGTCGCGCACGATCCCGCCGACACCGGTTGCAGCGCCTTCGAACGGCACGACTTGCGAAGGATGATTGTGCGATTCATGGGCGATGACGACGCCGTATTTTTCGCCCTTCCATTCGCCTAGATGCAGAATGCCCGCGTCCTCGGCCGGCCCTTGCATGACCGTCGGTCCGTCGGTAGGCAACTTCCGCAGCAAATGGCGGCTGCTCTTGTACGAGCAATGCTCGCTCCACTGCGCGTCGAATGCATGCACTTCCACAACGCTCGGGTCGCGGCCGAGCCGGGCGGCGATGCGTCGAAGCTCGTCGGTTCGTAACGCGAGCCCGGCGGCGTTCGCATTCGTTTTGAGCTGTCCATCGTCGAGTCCGTCGACCGAAAAGTTAGGCAAGGCGCGAGTTCGCCGGCTGCGGCGGATTAAGGGCCGCGTCGGCTTGCAGCACCGCAGATCGGGCATTGGTCTGCACGAGCAGCGTGCGGCCGAACAGCACCGTATCTTCAAGCGAAAGAATCTTCGCACACTGCAGCGCGGCCGCGCTGCCGTCGCCGGTCGCCTCGAGCACCGGATTGGTCGTACTGCCTTCGATCATCGCGCGCAGTGCGCCGTCGGGACCGCTCAGCGTTACGTACACTAACCGCGCAAACGTGGCGTCGTGCTGCTGCAACAGCTGAAGCACGAATCCGGGCGTGCGCGTCGCGCTTGCAACATGGCGCACCGCGGAGAGACCGTACTGTCCGAGTGCCTGTCCGAGCTGTTCGATTTGCGCCGTCTGCTCGGGCGCTTCCGCGAACACGGCGATCATGCCGGGACGCATCGTGGGAAACGAGCCGACCAGTTCGGCGACGTGTTCGTACGCCGCTTTCACTTCTGCGAGCGACTGTTCGTCGACCGTTTCCAAATTGCGATACTTCTGCTTGTCGAGCATGCGGTCTTCGCGGCCCTGCGGCCAAATGCGCCATGAATCGTTGTCGATCACGTCGGCGATGACGAGCTGACCCTTCCCTTCGCCGCTCACGAGCCGGCCGAACTCGATCTTCAAGTCGACCAGCAGCACGTCGCGCTTCCGCCAGGCATGCGCCAGCACTTCGAACGCGAGCCGCGCAAGTTCGGTCATGATGCTTACTTCTTGCGGCGAGGCGATATTTTGCGTCACCATCTGGTCGGCGCCGATCAGCGGATCGTGATTTGCGTCGTCTTTCACGAAGAACTCGACCACGCGCGGAACGAGCAGCGAGCCGCGTTGCATTCCCGGATTGCGGCGCGCAAGCGAGCCGGCAACGACTCCCCGTACGACCACTTCGAGCGGAATCATGTTGGCGCGTCGCACGAGCATTTCGTTGTCGTCATCGTCTTCGCCGCCGTTGACGTAGTGCGTTGGCAAACCGCACAAATTCAGCAGGCGGAATACGCGCGCCGTCGTCTGCGCCGCTAGGCGTCCTTTGCCGGCGATCTCGTTGCGCCGCGCACCGTCGCCGGCAGAAATAGAATCGGTCTGCGCAATGACGAGCATGTCGGGCTGTCCGGGATTCTCGAATAGCACTTTCGTTTTACCGCGCGCGATTTCGATGCCCTTATTCATACTGCTGCAACCTCTTTTTGCTGCGGGAAGGCAGCCAGTGCGTCGAGTTTATCGGCGAGCGTGCGGGCGCGTAGCGGCGCGGTGCCGACGTGCGTGGTCGGATCGAGCATGCGGCGAATTTCGGCAGGATCGACGCTCGCGGT
>JALYTZ010000278.1 GCA_030854025.1 Vulcanimicrobiota bacterium | reverse complement strand
GGCGGCAAACGGGACCGTTATAACGTGACATACTCTCTCTCTTGCTTAAACGCGACGCCGCTTAGGCGGACGGCACCCGTTGTGGGGGATGGGCGTAACATCTTTGATCAGCGTAATTTCGAGACCGGTGGCCTGCAGCGAACGAATCGCCGCTTCGCGACCGGCGCCCGGGCCCTTGACCAGCACTTCGGTCGACTTCATCCCGTGCTCCATCGCTTTGCGGGCGACCGTTTCGGCAGCCATCTGCGCGGCGAACGGCGTCGATTTTTTCGAGCCTTTGAAGCCGAGGTTCCCGGCGGACGCCCATGCGATCACGTTGCCGAGATTATCCGACATCGTTACGATTGTATTATTGAATGATGCGTGGACGTGCGCGACGCCCGATTGGACGTTCTTGAACTCGCGTTTTTTACGCGACTTGGTTTGCTTTTTGGCAGCCAAACGAAACTCCGATTTTATCCTGTTCCCCGAACGTCGGGGCTGTCGTCGCCTCGACCCTTGCTTTTAGAGTGCGCTCAAAAGCCGGATCTCATGATGCAGGCGCTCGGCGAAAGCGCGTGCGTGCAATTTGTCAAGGCAGATGCCGCGGACGCGGTGAGAGAGATTCTACCGACGCCAAGAGGATAGTCTACAGCAACGCCCCTTCGGGGTCAAGCATAACCGTCGGCACTCTTACCAGACGCAGGAAAACAAAAAGACCCCCGGCGATGCCGGGGGCCTCTTTGTTTTCTAACTAGGGGTTAGAACTTGATTCCCAGACCGACGTACGGTCCCGTGTGGGTGAAGTCCGACGGAGCGTTCGACTTGTTGTTGCCTCGGTCGCCGAGGAATCCGAAGTCGAGGAACACCGGAGAGTTGCCCAGCACGAGGTTGCCGCCGATTTGGTACTTGAGAACGCGGTAGGCGAGATCGTAGCCGAGGCCGGTGCCCGGATCCGTGAAGTTACCCTTCACGTTGGGGTAGTACCACACGCTGCCGTAGAGCGAGAACGCGTGGTTGAGGTCCGGCAGTTTTTCCGCGCCGAAGCCGAAGCCGCGGAGACGGGGATAGCCGTAGTTGCCTTCACGATACATATACCCGACACCGATGTAGAGACGGGGATCGGCGACTTTGAGGCCCAGACGGCCGTCGAAGTCGGTCTCGCGAACGTTGAAGGCGGGCACGAAGGTCTGGCCGGTTTGGCCGATCGTCGTTACGCAACCCTCATCGCCGAGAGCGGCGCCCGAACACGGGGTGCCCGGTGCAAATGCGCCGGTATCGTGCGGATACTTGAACTGACGATAGTCGCCTTCGAGCATCCAGGGGAGATTCAAGAGATTGAATTCCAGGGCCGCGCGAACCGCGTACGAGTTTTTGCCCTTATTGCCGGGGCTAAATTCGTTGTAGACCTTCGGATTGATGATGTAGTCACCGGCGATGAAATGATCCTGGTAAGGCGTTGCGGCCGTAGCAGTCGTCGGTGCCGGCGATGAGGACTCGACCGGAGCAGGGGTTCTCGGCGGTGGCGGCGGCGTTGCTGGATTATAGCGCACCACGACCAGACGCTTGTCGGGAACCCACTGCACGTAGGCGCCCATTCCTTCGGAAATGACGCGGACAGGTACGAGAACCGAGCCCTGGTACATTTCGGGAGGAACGTCGAGCGGACGAGACTCGCCGTTGATGGTAACTTCCGGTTTACCGACGGTCACTTTGACGTCGGCTCCGGGTTTGGTCACATCGACGGTTTTGCTTGCGGGATCGAACGAAACCGTTGCGCCCATTTGTTCGAACATGGAGCGCAGCGGAATCAGAAGCGTTCCGCCCCGAACGATTGCGGCAAGGACGCGGCCCTGCTTGAGCGTATCGGGCTTCGAATAGACATGATGGTCATTGAAAAGAATCGGGATTTCGCCTGATGGCGGAGAACCGAAATTCGCCGCGGGCATGCTCTGGTCGGTGGATGCCTGCGCGATCGCTTGGTTTCCATTGTTTCCCAGCGACGCAGACCCCGACGGAGCTGCAACCGCGTTGAGTCCAAGTCCCGCCACCATCAGCGCGACGAGAGCTCCGGTGCTCAGTCGTTTCACTAAAAAAAGCCTCCTTACAACTATACTCGAGATACCGGCCGAGCTCTCGTGTCGCAAGACAGAAAACCGCGCTTCCGTTACCCGTTGTGCCTAACGAGCTTGGAACGTCTAAAAGTTCCCCAAGGTCGCAGACAGCCTAGAGCGTCATTCCCACTTTGGTACGGATTCAACCGTTAAGCTTGCGACAAGCCCGGTAGGCCGGGTTGATCCGGAAGCCTAACCGCCGGCTGCGCCAGCGCGGCCGAAGCGTGAGATCCATATCGCAATTCGAGCAGCGCCTCTAATGCTTCGGCGTTTTGGGCAGCCCCGCCGCGCGCGTGATTGTTGAAAAATGCGTACGTTTCATCGGTCGCGGCATCGATCTCGGCGATGCGGTCGGTCCATGGCTCCAGTTCTTCGAGTTCGTACGTATACTGGTAGCGCGTGACGTTGGTGCCGGTCCACCACTGCGCCGCATTGCGGCCGTGCATTCGGACGTATCCGACCCGCGAGGTGGCGTCGGAACTAGGATGCATCAGCGTATCGAGCTGCGGCATATCGACGTTGCACCAGCCGACGCCCAGCCGCTGCAAGAACGTAAGCGTTGCCGGGTTCTGCCACTCGCGATTGCGGAATTCGGCGACCAGCGGCAGATCGTCGAACGTTTCGACGAGGCGCTCCAAGTACGTATGCGTCCGTTCTGTCGGCTTGAATCCGTTCGGAAACTGCAAAAGAACTGCGCCGAGTTTACCGGCCTTGCGCATCGGCTGCAGACTGCCTTGAAACGCTCGCGCATCCGGATGAACGGCCGCGTTTGGATCGGGTGCGTGGGTAACGGTTTGGGGAGCCTTGAAGCAGAAACGGAACTGCTTCGGCGTACGCGACGCCATTGCGGCGATGGTTCGCTCGGCTAGAACGCCATAATAGCTCGCGTCGATTTCGACCGCCGCGAAGCGCTGCGCGTAGTGGCCGAGCATTTCCGCCGGCTTAATTTTACCCGGATAAAACGGCCCGATCCAGTCTTTGTACGAATAGCCGCACGTCCCGACGTAGATCATTCCGCTCGTCTACGAGTACGTCCGAAGACGTTACTTCTTGGCGGCGACTTTCTTCTTGTTGCCGACGGTCTTCTTCGGGCCTTTGCGCGTGCGTGCGTTGGTCTTCGTACGTTGCCCGCGAACCGGCAGTCCCCGGCGGTGACGAACGCCGCGATAGCATCCGATATCCGAGAGGCGCTTGATGTGCCCGGAAACTTCACGGCGCAAATCGCCTTCAACCTTGATCTGCAAAACGTCGAGCGCGTCGCGAAGACGTTTCTCGTCTTCTTCGGTCATGTCTTTGACGCGAAGGTCAGGGCTGATACCGGCCTGCGTGAGAATCGCGAGCGCAGTCGTGGGGCCGATGCCGTAAATGTACGTCAACGCGATTTCAGCACGCTTTTCGCGCGGCAGATCGATACCGGAAATACGAGCCATTTATGCTGTTCCTTACTACCCTTGAACTTGCTTGTGCTTCGGGTTCACGTCGCAGATCACGCGCACTTTGCCTTCGCGGCGAATGATCTTGCATTTTTCACAGATGCGTTTAACTGACGGTCTGACTTTCATGTACTACTCTCTCCGGCGGCCGCTAAGCGGCCGTTTCTTCTTTCGGACGGAAGTTGCCGACGTCCGCATGTTCGCCGATGTCGCGCAAGGTAAGGATTTTCGGACCGTCGTCGGTGATGGCGATCGTGTGCTCGAAGTGCGCTGCGAGTTTACCATCTGCCGTGACAACTGTCCAGCCGTCCTTCTTGGTTTCGACTCTGTGCGTGCCTTCGGTGATCATCGGCTCGATGGCCAGCACCAGACCGGTTCGAAGCTCCATGCCCGACCCGGCTCGCCCGTAATTGGGAACCTGCGGCTCTTCGTGCATTGCGGTGCCGACGCCGTGCCCGACCAATTCGCGAACGACGCCGTAGCCGCCGGCTTCGGCGTGGCTCTGCACGGCGGCCCCGATATCGCCCAACCGCTTTCCGCGGCGCATCTGCGCGATCCCCAGCATCAGACATTCTTGCGTGACGTCCAAGAGACGCTGGGCGCTCGGCGTAATTGACCCGATCGGGATGGTCACGGCGCTGTCGCTCACGTAGCCTTCGAAGGTGGTTCCGATATCGATCGAGAGCAGATCCCCTTCACTTAAAACGCGATCGCCGGGAATACCGTGTACCACTTCGTCGTTGACCGACGCGCAAATCGATGCGACAAACCCGTGGTAGCCTTTAAACGTCGGCACTCCGCCCAGATCCCGGATGCCGCGTTCGGCCATGGCATCGAGCTGACGCGTGGTCATGCCCGGTTTTGCCGAGCGCATGAGTTCGCCGAGAACCTTTCCGGTGATCTTGCCGCTGCGCCGCATCGTTTCGATTTCGCGGGCCGATTTAATCGTTACCATTACGCGTCTACCTGTACTTTGCCGAGAATCTCACGTGTCACCGTGTCGATCGCTTGCAAGCCGTCTACTTCCACGAGCTTTCCGCGATTTCGGTAGTACTCGACCAGCGGTTTGGTCTGCAGATCGTACACGTCGAGCCGCTTGGCCACGGTGCCGGGCCGGTCGTCTTCGCGCTGGACGAGCTGGCCGCCGTCGTCGTCGCAGTGCCCGGCAGTCGTAGGCGGCGCGGTGATCGTGTTATAGACCTTCCCCGTGCGCGGATTAGTCCAGCGTGACGTGAGCCGCGTCATCAGCGTTTCACGGTCGGCGTTGAACAAGACGACTGCATCGAGCGTGAGCGAACGGCGCGCGAGCAGATCGTCGAACGCCTGCGCTTGCGCAACCGTACGCGGAAAGCCGTCCATGATAAAGCCATTGGCCGCTTGGCGTTGGAGCGCCGCTTCGATCATTTTGATAATGAGCTCGTCGGGAACCAACTCCCCACGCTGCATGTAGCCTTCGGCCTGGCGCCCAAGCTCGGTCCCGGCGCCGCGATTCTCGCGCAGGATGTCGCCGGTCGAAATTTGATGCACCCCGAACTGCGACTCCAAAATGTGCGCCTGCGTGCCTTTGCCCGCCCCCGGAGACCCGAGGAACACCAAACGCATCAACGCTTCATGAACCCACGGTAGTCGCGCATTGCAAGCCGAGCTTCGATCTGCGTGATCGTATCGAGCGCGACGCCGACCACGATGAGCAGCGACGTCGAGCCCAAGTAAAACGTCGTGACCGAAAGGCCGCGCTGCGCCATGCCCGGCACGACCGCCAGCAAGCCCAGGTAAATCGCCGCCGCGGTCGTGATGCGCAGCAGAATGCGATTGATGTAGTCTACGGTCGGCTGGCCCGGGCGGATTCCCGGAATGAACGACCCGCTCTTTTTAAGGTTGTCTGCGATGTCTTTGGTATTCACGACGATTGCACTATAAAAGAACGTGAAGACGACGACCAGGATGAAGTAGACCAAATTGTAGAGCAGCGAATTCGGACTGAAGTTCGCCTGCAGCCACGTCGAAATGGACGCCATCGCGCCGGCGAGCCCGCCTTGCGAAGTCCCGGCCGCGCCGGCGTGGTTGAACCACGAGAGCGCCTGCTGCGGCAGCAGCAGCAGCGAGATCGCAAAGATGATCGAGATGACGCCTGCGTTGTTCAGGCGCAGCGGAATATACGTGGAGCGGCCCGCAAACATTTTGCGGCCCACCACTCGGCGGGCTTGCTGCACCGGCACGCGCCGCTGGCCCTGATACAGGAAGACGATCGAAATGATCACCGCGATCGCAATCACGATGTAAATGACGATGTT
Source organism: Vulcanimicrobiota bacterium (assembly GCA_030854025.1). Taxonomy (GTDB): domain Bacteria; phylum Vulcanimicrobiota; class Vulcanimicrobiia; order Vulcanimicrobiales; family Vulcanimicrobiaceae; genus JALYTZ01. The sequence continues at coordinate 340 of JALYTZ010000278.1, read as the reverse complement.
GAGCAGACTTTCGCCGCCCGCCTTCGTGTTTTGAAACGTCTGCGCGACGTACTGCGGATACCGCAGCACGATGCCGATGAAAATGATCAGCGAAATCCCGTTGCCGATGCCTTTGTCGGTAATCTGCTCGCCCAGCCACATCAGGAACATCGTTCCGGAGACCATGACGAGGATTGCGAAGATCATGAACCACAGACTGTGATCGTAGAACACGTTCTGCGCGCGCATCAGATTCGCCATGAAATAGCCCTGCAGCGTCGCGAGAATGATCGTCAGCCAGCGCGTGTACTGGCTGATCTTTTTGCGGCCTTCTTCGCCGCCCTTTTTCGCCATCTCTTCG
>JALYTZ010000266.1 GCA_030854025.1 Vulcanimicrobiota bacterium | reverse complement strand
GTTTGGTGGAGACGGTCGAACCTTCGACGATGGGGAGAATGTCGCGCTGGACGCCTTCGCGCGAAACGTCCGGGCCGCCCCGCCCGCCTTCGTGACCGGCAACCTTATCGATCTCATCGATGAAGATAATGCCGTCCTCGCTCGCGCGCCGCAGCGCTTCGCGCTTGACCGCATCCATGTCGATGAGCTTGTTGGCTTCTTCCTGCGCGAAAATGCGACGCGCTTCGGCAACCGTCACGCGCTTTTTCACATGTTTCTTCGGGAGTATTCCACCGAGCATTTCGCCGATGTCACCGCCCGACTGATCCATGTTGCCGCCAATCATCCCGATCGGCATCGATTGCGTCTCTTCAACGTCGATCTCAACCAGACGCACGTCGTAAAATCCGCGCTCGACATCTGACCGAGCCTGGTCGCGAATCTGCGCGGCGTTGCTGACCGGCGTCTGCGCCGCACCGGCCGCAGACGGTTGCTGCTGCTGTTGCTGTTGCTGCTGACCGAAGTTGTTTCCGAAAATCGACCCGAGGGTTGCGGCGAAGGCGTTCGGCGCTCCGGCGGCCGACGGCGCACGCGTTTCGGGATGCAGCAAATCGATCACGCGCTCGACAGCCATCTTTTCCGCGGCATCGCCGACTTCGCCGCGGCGTTCGTCGGTTACCATACGCACCGCATGCTCGACCAAGTCGCGGACCATCGATTCGACGTCTCGGCCGACGTAGCCGACTTCGGTGTATTTGGTGGCCTCGACTTTGACGAACGGCGCGCCGGCCAGCGTTGCCAAGCGTCGGGCGATTTCGGTTTTTCCAACGCCCGTCGGTCCGATCATCAAGATGTTCTTCGGAATGATTTCGTCGCGCAGATCTTCGCGCACGTTGGATCGGCGGAAACGATTGCGCATCGCGATCGCAACCGCGCGCTTTGCTGCCGCTTGTCCTACGATGTACTTGTCGAGTTCGGCGACGATGGCGCGTGGAGTCAGGGCGCGAACGTCGAGCGTTTCGCCAACCATCTTACAACGTCTCCACGATGATGTTGTCGTTCGTGTAGATGCAAATTTCGCCCGCGATTTCGAGGCCGCTTTTGGCGACGTCTTCGGCGGTCATCGTGGTGTTGCGAACGAGCGCCGAGGCCGCAGCTTGCGCGTACGGGCCGCCGCTGCCGATGGCGGCGATGCCTTCGTCCGGTTCGATTACGTCACCGGTGCCGCTGATAACGAGCAGCTGGTCGGGCGTACCCACGACGAGCAGCGCTTCCAGCCGGCGAAGAGCCCGGTCTTGCCGCCAGTCTTTGGCAAGCTCGACGGCCGCTCGCTGCAGGTCTTTGTACTCGCTGTATTTTTTCTCAAACTTTTCGAGAAGCGTGATGCCATCGGCCGCGGATCCCGCAAAACCCGCGAGCACCTTGCCGCCGGCAATGCGACGCACCTTGCGCGCGCCGTGCTTCATAATCGTTTTATCGAGGGTCACCTGCCCGTCGCCGGCAATGGCCAGCTTGCCGTCACGCCGCACGGCGAGGATAGTCGTAGAGCGAATTCTCATCAATGCATTAAGTACCCAGAGCCGCCTTCGAGGGTTTCAGATCAACATCGCTCTTGCGACGACATCTCTTTTAACGACTTTAATTGTTTCGGCGATGAAGCGGTCTAGTGCGGCCAGCGAGCGTTCGGCCATGGCGCGCCGGCGGAGTTTTTTGTCGCGGACTTCGGTTTCTAGCGGTGGGAACGGTGCCCAGGTAACGTTTGCTGGTTGGAAATCTGCGGTTGTGGTATTTTGCAGGTGCGCTACGACCGCGCCGAACGCCGTTTCGCGCGGGAACGAGATTGCGTCGAGGTCGCGAATCGCGCGGGCAGCGTGGATGCCGGCCATTGCGCCGCAGGCTGCGGCTTCGACGTATCCTTCGGCTCCGGTAATTTGACCTGCGAAGTACACCGGGTGGTCGCCGCGCAAACGTAACCGCTCGTCGAGCAGCCGCGGTGCGTCGATGAACGTGTTGCGATGCATTACACCGAGACGAAGCCATTCGGCATCGGCGAGACCGGGCAGTCTGCCGAAGGCTTCTTTTTGCGCCGGCCACGTCAAACGCGTTTGAAATCCGACCAAATTGAACGCAGTTCCGTCGGCGGTTTCTTTGCGAAGCTGCACGACTGCGTGGGGTGTTTTTCCGGTTCGCGGATCGCGCAGACCGACCGGTTTCATCGGCCCGAAGCGCAGTACGTCGTCGCCGCGATCGGCCATTTCTTCGATCGGCAGGCAGCCTTCGAAATATTTCGTCTGCGCACTGCCGTTGGAAGCGCTTTCCGCTTCAAATTCTTTCGGCTCGTGGCGCGGAAGTGTGCGCAGGTCGTGCAGCAGTCGCGCGTACTGTTCGCGATCGAGCGGAATGTTGACGTAGTCGTCGCCCTCGCCTTTTTCGTATCGCGATTTGCGATACATCGGCGTCTCGTCGATCGAGTCTGCGGAAACGATCGGCGAGGCGGCATCGAAGTAGTGCAGCCTGCCACCGCCGAGCAGCGAATCGATGTGCTCCAGGAGAGCACTCGAAGGCAGTGGTCCGCAGGCGACGATCGTCGTATGTTCCGGCGGAAGCGCACTCACTTCTTCGCGATGCAGGGTGATGCGGGGCTCGGCTTCGATGCGCGCCTGCACCGCACGGGCGAACAGGTCGCGATCGACTGCAAGCGCGCCGCCGGCCGGAACGGCCGACTCGCGCGCGGAGCGTACGATAATCGAATCCAAACGCGCGAGTTCTTCTTTCAGCAGACCTACCGCGTTCTCGAGCGCAGCGCCGCGCAGTGAATTGCTGCAGACGAGTTCGGCTAGGTTTCCGGTCTTGTGCGCGGGACCGCTTCTGCCCGGACGCATCTCGTAGAGATCCACATCGACGCCCATGCGCGCCGCCTGCCATGCTGCTTCACATCCGGCAAGGCCCCCGCCGATTACGGCAAGGCGCTGATTATCGTGCTTCGACGGGCTCAGCATGACATGTGGGACGGGTCACGGGGCGGTGGGTTCTAGTTCGCGATCTTCGGGGTCGGAGGTTGCGCGGCCGATCGAGCTGACGTCGTGGTCTTTGTCGGCGGCGCATTCTAAGAGCGTCTGACCGCGGCGGTTTTTGGCGACCACGTAACTCGCGCAGACGGGGCACGGTTCGGGCACCACGCGGTCCCACGATACGAAATCGCATTTCGGATAGTTGGCGCATCCGTAAAATGTACGACCCTTGCGGGATTTGCGCTCGGCAATCATGCCGCCGTCTTTGGGACACTTTGCGCCGCTATCTTTAAGAATTGGTCGCGTCGTCTTACATTCGGGATACCCCGTGCACGATATGAATCGCCCGAACCGTCCGGTTTTGATGACCATCGGCTTTCCGCAGTTCGGGCAGGTCTCGTCGGTCGGCTCGTCTTTGATCTCGAGCTTGGGAAGCTTTTTCTCCGCCTCTTCGAGTTCGGCTGCGAACGGACCGTAGAAGTTGCGAAGAATCTGCACCCAATCTTCGGTGCCGACTGCAACCTTGTCGAGGTCGCCTTCCATGGTCGCCGTGAAATTCGTATCGACGATATCGGGGAAATGTTCCGCGAGCAAGTCGTTGACCGCGAAGCCGATATCCGTTGGCTGAAAGCGGCGTTCGACCTGGATCACGTACCCGCGAGCCTGAACCGTCTCGACGATCGTGCTGTAGGTCGACGGGCGGCCGATTCGATTTTCTTCAAGCGCCTTGACCAGCGTCGCTTCGGTAAAGCGTGGCGGGGGCTCGGTGAAATGCTGTTTGGGATCCAGCTTGTGAAAGGTCAGATTTTCTTTTTCAACGAGCGCCGGAAGGCGGACACGACCTTTTGCCGGTGCTTTGCCGTTACTGGTTCCGGCATCGGTTTTGAGAGCCGCCTCGTCGTCCTTACCCTCCTCGTAAATCTTCGTGAACCCTTGAAATTTTACGACTGACCCGGTCGAACGAAACGTATACTTAGCCGCCGAAACTTCGACGGTCGTCTGGTCCAGGACGGCCGCGGACATTTGCGAGGCCACGAACCGCTCCCAGATAAGCGTGTACAGCCGCAATTCGTCGCGCTTGAGAACGGCCGACATTTTTTCGGGCGTGTGATGAACTGAGGTGGGTCGAATCGCTTCGTGCGCGTCTTGGGCACCTTCGCGCAGTTTGTGAGTCCGGCCGCCGCCATGAAACGCTTCGCCGTACGTTGCCGTGATAAATTCGCGGGCCGCATCGCGAGCCGTGTCGGAAATGCGGGTCGAATCGGTACGCATGTACGTAATAAGGCCCACGGTGCCTTCGCTTCCGAGATCGACGCCTTCGTACAGCGCCTGGGCGATCTGCATCGTCCGCCGCACCCGGAGCCGCAATTTGCGCGACGCTTCCTGTTGGAGCGTCGAGGTCGTAAACGGCGCGGGAGCATTGCGGCGCACTTCCCGATGCTTGATCGAATCGACCCGATACGTCGCCCCGGTCAAGTCCGCAACGACGGCGTCGGCGCCGGCCCGATCGGTCACTTCGAACTTCTCGCCGTCGCGTGCGACCAAGTCCGCGGGGAACACGAGCCCGACGTCGGAGCCCGATTCGAGCAATGCGGTTATCGACCAGTATTCGCGTGGAACGAACGCCAGAATCTCGCGTTCGCGATCGACGATCAACTTCACCGCGACCGACTGAACGCGACCGGCGGAGAGACCGCCGCGAACTTTTGCCCACAACAGCGGCGAAATCTTATAGCCGACAAGGCGATCGAGTATCCGGCGCGCCTGCTGTGCATTCACTCGGTCGACGTCGATCCTATGCGGATTCTTGATCGCGTCCAGCGCGGCGTCTTTCGTGATTTCGTGAAGCTCGATGCGCTTGGGATCGTCGAGTTTGAGAATTTCCGCCAAATGCCAGGCGATGGC
>JALYTZ010000258.1 GCA_030854025.1 Vulcanimicrobiota bacterium | reverse complement strand
GCATTTCATTTTTAACCTAAACCAGGGAGACGGTCGCCAACGGTAAATTCACGTTCGTTAATATGATCTTACAACGCGTCAAGCCGCTCGCGCGAATTCTCGCCGAGGGAAGCAACGAACACGGACTCAAACGCTCACTCAACGCGTGGGCGCTGACGGCAATGGGGATCGGCGCAATCGTCGGCACCGGCATCTTCGTCTTAACGGGCGTTGCCTCAGCGACCCGGGCAGGGCCGTCGCTCGCGATCTCGTTCGTCGTTGCCGGCATCGTAAGCGCTCTCGCGGCGCTCTGCTATGCCGAAGTTTCCAGCAAAATTCCGATCTCCGGAAGCGCGTATACGTACACGTACGCAACGCTCGGCGAGCTGATGGCATGGATCATCGGCTGGGACCTCATATTGGAATACGCACTCGGGGCTGCGACGGTCAGCATCGGCTGGTCGGGATACTTCACAAACCTGCTGGCCCAGGCGCACATCTGGAATATTCCCGCGCAGTGGGCGAACGGTCCGCACTGGGGACTGGCCGGTCAAGCGGGCTCGTCGGGCTATGCAAACCTGCCGGCGGCAATCATCATCCTGATCATCACGGCGCTGCTCGTACGCGGCACTCGTGAATCGGGACTGGTCAACTCCGTTATCGTCGCAATAAAGCTGGCCATCGTCATATTCTTCATCATCATCGGTTTGCAGCACATCAACGTCTTGAACTACCATCTCCCGCCGGGCGGGCTCGCCCACGACGGTGGATTTATGCCGTTCGGTTGGAGCGGCATGCTGGGCGGCGCGGCGTTCATCTTTTTTGCCTATATTGGTTTTGATGCCGTTTCAACAACTGCTGAAGAAGCCAAGAACCCGTCGCGCGATCTGCCGATCGGCATCCTCGGCAGCCTTGCGATTTGCACGATTCTCTACATCATCGTCGTCCTGGTGCTCAATGGCGTGGTTCCCTTCTACACGTTGAATAATGCGTTCCCGGTAGCCTACGCCGTTCTGCACATGGGGCTCTCGTGGGGGCCGGTCGCATCGATCATCATCTCGCTCGGAGCGCTGGCCGGTTTAACGACGGTGCTGCTCGTCATGATGTTCGGCCAGAGTCGAATCTTCTTCGCCATGTCGCGCGACCGCCTGATTCCGCCGGCATTTACGCGCCTGCATCCGACATGGCGGACGCCGATATTTTCGACCGTCTTCTTCGGCATTTGCATCGCGTTGATCGCCGCCTTAACGCCGATAAACATCGTCGGTTCGCTGGCGAACATGGGCACGCTCTTCGCATTCATCCTCGTATCCATAGCCGTGCCGATTCTGCGACGTCGCCACCCGGAACTCCAAGGCGCGTTCAACGTGCCGCTGGGCCCCTACGTTATCCCGATTCTGGCCGCAATCACGGCTTTAGGATTGATCTTTTATCTCAAAGTCGGTAACCCGCTCGCTTTCGGCTTTTTCCCGATCGTCTGGCTCTGGTTTATCATCTGGCTGATCGTCGGTCTCGTCTTCTACTTCGCATACGGAAGAAATCACAGTACGGTTGCGCTGGATGCGAACGCCAACGAACTGCTGATGAAACAGCCGCCCGTAAACTAAAAGGTAAAGAAACCGGCGCTAAGCCGGTTTCTTTGCGGTGAGAATGATGACCGGCGCGCCGGGTTCGCGGCCGGTCAGTTCTTCCTGCGCGAGCGCGACGGCTTGATCGACGCTCGCGAGTCCGCTGAAGTCGGCGATGCGCGCGCCGTGCAGCACGTACAGATCCGGCATGGCGCGTCCGACGTCGCCGAACGCGGTCGCCGCTTCGATCGCCTCTCGCAGCGCAATCTCCGCTTTGCCTGCCGTAGCAAAAGAAAGTAACGCGTCGCGAAGCGCCAGGCGCGCGACGCCGGTCGCATCAAGAATTCGCAGATCGCTGCACGTTTTCGCGCGGCCGAACCGCGCCGGGACGCTGCCGCGGCGTTCGAACACTGCGAGCGAGCCCGTACCGGCTACGAGCCGCACCTCGCCGGGCTGCGCGCGGAGTACGCGCGTAGCGATCGTAAGTAATTCGTCGGCGCTTCGAGTTCCGTGCGCAGCGTTTTCGGCAAGTTCACTTGCGCCCGACGCCGTCGCGCGCACGCGGTTGCGCTGCGGATCGATTTCGACCGCAACCTCGACTCGCTCCGGTGACGCACCGGCCGCGATCACGGCATCTTGCGCCTGCCGGCGTATGCGCACGATATCGTCCGGGGTTGGATCGACGATCGTTCGTTCGACGACTTCGCGCACGAGCGCCAGCGCCACCCCGATCGGCGAGATGACTTCGGCATCGCGGGCCAGCCGGAAATCCAGATGCGTGCGCTGCGCCGCATATGGGACGAGCGCCGCCGCGCCGCCGCCGCCGCCGATCACGACGGCCGTGTGCCGATCCAGCGAATAGTCCGCAACGAGTTCGTCAATTGCGGCGATCACCATATCGCTCGCGCGATCCAGCAGCGCGCGAGCAACCTCGCGCGGCTCGGAGTGCAGCTCTCGTGCGAGCAGTTCGAAGCCGCGGCGCACCGATTCGGCGTTGCCGAACGAAAACGCATCGTCCGGCACGAAGCCCAAAAAGTTCGAAGCGCAGGTCGGTGTCAAGGCGATTCGCGTTCCGTCCAGCGCGACGATCGCGACATAATCCGCCGGATCGTGCGGCGTCGGGCGAATGCGTTCGATCAGCGCGCCCTCGAACACTCCGGGTTCGACGAAGCTGGCGTACTTCAATCCGGCGATGTGCGCCGAACGCGGGCCGACGCCGACGACCGCAGACGCATTTGCGCGCACCATGCTGCCGCCGGCGATCGGCAGCGTGCGTACGTCGAGCGTACGGAGCATCGTGCGGTGACCACCCACTCGCGCCGGCCGCATCTGGGGCATGCCCGCGCGAATCGCCGAACAGTCGGCACTCGTGCCGCCCACCTCGATGAAGATCCCGTCGGTCACGTTTTCATAAAGGAGCGCTCCGGCGACGCCGGCGGCGGGCCCCGAAAGCAGCGTGAGAATCGGCCGCCGTTCGATTTCGCGCACGTCCATCACGCCGCCGTCGCTGCGCATGATCATCAGCGGCGAAGCAATCGCCGCGGCTTTGACCGCCGCATCGGTCATCTGCGCGGTGCGCAGCATCTTCGGAAGTATTGCCGCGTTCAATGCCGCCGTTCGGGTACGGGCGCGCAGCCCATACATCGAGCTGACTTCGTGGCCGCTCGTCGCAAAAATATCGCGTTCGCGCGCGTACTCCACGACTGCCGTCTCGTCGCCGGGTTCGTCAACGGCGAACGGTTGCGATACCGCGATGGCCTGCGCGCCGCCGGCATGGAGCGCATCAACGCGCGCGCGCGCAGCGCTGTCATTGCCGGCGAATGCAAATCGAGGGGCGAACGGCGCGTTCGGCGCGAGATCGAACGGCTTGAACCGCATTTGCGAACGCGCAAGCGGCGCGAAGCCACTTAGCAAGCCGACGATTCCAACTTGCGCGACGTCGCCTTCGAGCAGCGAATTCGTCGCTTGCGTTGTGGAGTGCGCGATGAACGCGACCTCGTCCGGATCGATGCTGCTGGCTTCCATGAGCCGCTCTATGCCCGTGACGATTCCGGCTGCGACGCCTTCGGGAGCGTCGTGCGAAGTTGGAACCTTGATGCGAGCGACGAGCTGACGGGTCGATGCGTCGATGGCGACGACGTCGGTGAATGTGCCGCCGACGTCAATCCCCAAGCGGAGCGTGCGTTTCACGATTCGTGCGCCTATCCTTGGAACGCGTCGCCGAGTTGCAGGTCGAGTGTCTTTCCGGCGCGTTCGATCTCAAAGGAATGCGGCTTGCCGTCGTACGCACGCAGCTGCGTCTGATACGTGCCGTACTCCCACCAAAACAGTCCGTCGAGTTTATCGACCACGTCATTTGTGCGCATGCCCGACGCATACGCCGGGCCGCCTGCGCGCACGAACGTTCGCATGTTCCCGTCGATCGTTTTGAACAGCGAATAGTAGTACGTCGGAGGCTGGCCGGGTTCGTAAGCGAGCCCTTTTGAAAACAGATTGCCGGATGCTGCGGCATGCGTTTGCGCCCACCGCTGCAAACGCGAAACGCCTTGACTTGCAAGCGCGGCAATATCCGCGCTTCCGGGCCCTTGCGCGAAGACGGCATGATCGTGCCATTGGTCGACGCCCCAGCCGCCGCAATCGGTCAGCACGATTCCGATATCCAAATCGGTTCCGGCCGTGATCGCGAAGCGCGTAGACGTCGCCGTCACGTACGCAGTGTAGCCTTTTCGCGAACAATCCGACGCGTTGGGGTCTTCCTGCGTTGCGTACGCGCGCGTGCCGTTCCAGCCGTTGAGTCCGCGCACGATCGTTTCGACGGCCGCATTGGCCGCGGCGCTGCCGTCGCTGCCGACCGCAACGCGCTTGGCGGCCGCTGATGGAGCGAACAATCCCGGCGGCGGCATTTCCGCAGCCGCGGCTGCCGGAATCGGCGGTCGAAACGCGCGAACGCCCAGCAGCGGCCCGGCGGCGGCAACGATTGCGATGCAGCCGGCAGTCGCGACCGCTACTTGATACGGCAACGTGCGTTTGGTTATTTCTTGAATCGGCGTACCGGTAAAATTCGCAACCCACACGTTCGCGGTATTCGTCGGATCGCACACATTCTGCACTTGAACGACCGCCATAATCGTCGCCACCAGAACGACCGGCGGAAACACGTGCGCGGCCAGCAGCACGGTGAAGATCGCAATGCCGACGCCGAAGGGATTGAGCGGACCGCGATAGAGCACGAGCGGGCTCAATAAACCGAAGATCGCCACGTATACGATCGGATTATGCAGCGCGTCGACTGCGACCAGCGGCTGCAGGGCAGCGGCGAACTGCGGTGCCGCGGTTGCGGCGAGCAGCATGCCGATTCCGATGAACAGTATGATTGCCGGCGCAACGTCTTCGACGCCGCGAATGGCAGCGGCGACGAGCGTCGGAATTGCGGAACGCGGCCGCGTGGTAAGCACGCCGTAGATCGCTGAGAGAATAAACGCCAGCGTCGCATCGATCTTCAAGAAGAAGTAGAGCGCGATCGGCAGTACCGGCGTGATCAGCGACCACCACGGCACCCCTGCCGGCCGTTCCGGCGGCTCGGCGCGAACGGCCCACGTCGCGTAGTCGCGCGAACTCCGAAACGCGACAAAGGCGTACGCCAGCAGTGCGAGCGCGTCGATTGCCGCGAGCACCAGCGCAAACGCGTAAAGCTGCTGCTGCGCGACGCCGAAGAGCTGGGTGTAAAACTTCCAGTTCGCGATGTTGAAAATAAAACCGAGCGCGAACGACATGAGGAAAAGCGTCGAGGCGACGCGGCGCGGCACGCCGGTCGTCATCATGATCGGCAGCACGATCGAGCCGACCATGATGATGGCACCGAGGCCGGACAGAGAAACGAACAGCACCGCGACAACGGCGCAGAGCACCAACGCGAGTGCCATCGGCCGCTCGCCCCCGTACTCGGCCGCGAAGTTCACGATGGCTTTGGCAATGCCGGTGTCGAGCGTTACCCGGCCCAGCATCGCGCCGAAGATGACGGCGACGTACACGCTGGAAAGCTTCACCGCGCCGAGTACCACGATGCCGCCGACGTCGTTCGCCGGTACGCCCGCAACGAAAGCCATACAAACGGCCATCAGCGGAACCGCCAAGATTGCCGGCATCGCGCGCGCGTACATCAACGCCGCGAAAACGGCGAAGACCGCAAGGATCAGCAGGCCCGCGATCATCGGGCCGGCAACGGCGCGATCGCAGGCAGGCCGAGCGTTTGTTCCAAGGACGGGAAGTGTTTAGCGCGCACGTAGTCCTCGTACGTCATCGTATTGACGTCGTCCGCGCGGATGATCGCGCGTTGCGCCGCCAGATGGTACCGCTCGAGATTGCTTGCCAAGTGTCCCGGACGGCTTTCGTAGAGCCACGCGCTTTTATACAGCGGTGCCAGCGCTTCATACGTGTCGCGCAGTTCCCAGAACCAGTACTTGCACCAGTACAGATCTCGGACGGTGCGGCTGTGCGGCTTGCCGGCTTGCGCCGCGGCATCGGCATAGTAGCCGCGCACTTCCCGAGCGATCTGGAATTTGCGCCCGAGCAAATCGTAGCGCCTGGCAGCCAAATACATGACGCGGGCGGCGTTCGCGTGTAACGGAGGGGCGTTCTGCAACAAGTGGGTTTCGACGTCTTCCGCGTCGAGCCGCATCGCATGCACGTTTGCATCGCTCATGCGAGCCGCGATGCGCGGATCCAACGCATCGGCCCAGAACAGGTAGTTCGACGTATCGTACGGGTTTGCGGTGGCGCGGCTTTGCGCGTCGGTCAGGTCGGCGATATCGCGCGCATACCCCGAGTCGTTGCTGCCGAAGAACGCGAACGGAAAGTCGCTGCGGTACCGCTCCGGATCGACGTTGCGCGTTTCCCAAGCGCTCGAAGCCGCGTACAGCACGGGATACCACGTCGCCTCGTACAGCGTTTCGCCGTCGTCGTGCCAAACGGTCTGAAACAGGCCGAGAACGTGCGCCGCTTTGCCTTCGTTCACGAATGTACGTTCGTTGCGCATAGCGGTTGCGATGTCGGGATAGAGTTCATTCCAGTTGTTCGCCCCGGGGGCAACCATCTGCTGGAATCCGCCGCTTGCGATGCGCGCGATGTACGGCTCGAACGTTTTCTCGTCACCGTAATGCCAGTTGACGACGACGGCGTTTTTCGGCAGCAGCGGCATGATGGACGGATCGTTTTGGATTCCGTCGTCCCACAACATCACGCGCGCGCCCGAGGGCGCGATAATATCGTTCATCGCGCGAATGTGGGCGGCGTAGACTGCCGCTCTGCCGCGCTGCGCGACGAGTTCCTTGCTCGCGCCGTCGCCGAGCTCGGACGTTTCGTCTGACCCGACGTGGAAAAACGGCGGATGGGGCACCGCGGCCAATTCGGCGCGAATCACGCGCGCAAGGTACGCATTGGAAATCGGCGAAGCGGGACTGAGCAGAAAATCGTGCTGCAGTTCCGCCGCGCCGGCGTACCGTTCGAGCGCCAGCGTGCCGTGCATGTGCGCGAAGGTCTGCTGCTCTGGGATCAGTGTGACGTGATACCGTTTCGCGTACGTGTCGAGTGCGCGCAACTGCGCCGGTGTGATGCCGTCAAAGGGTGCCGGAAGCGGATCTTCGGGGGCAACGAACACCTGTTCCATATACGGCGAGTAGCCGTTCATTTTAAATGCAGCGATCGTTCGAATGCGTTCCTTGAAGTAGCGCATCGTCGGGAGGGGTCCGCGCGATACGTCGTCGGAAAGCACGCGCCACTTCAGCGCCGGCGCGTCGTCAATCTCGGCGCACGGTAGAGTCCATCCGGCGCCGGTGCGCTGCGGAAGCTGCGCGAGCGTCATCGCAGCGTAGAACGCACCGTCGTTCGATCCCGTGTCGATGCGGACGGCGCCGTTCGACCCAACCCTTAATCGATAGGCTTGCGACGCTAAACGCGCGCGATGCACGGTCACGTCGGGGTGGGAAGAGCGCACCACGCCCGGCAGCCCCAGCGCCGACCACCGCGCGTCCAGCGATTCGACGGCTGCCGGATCGAAGTCGAGCGGCACGCGCAGCGGGCGTGTAAATGTAAACGGCCGCGCGCACGCGTTCGCGCGAACGCTCTGGGGCTCCGGCAGCAGATGCATCCGATTATCCGGCGCGGGGGTTGCCGCTATGGGAAACATGAAAAAAAGCGTCAGAAACGCCGAGCGCCGCATGACGTGCCGTTATCCGCCCGCGCAAGGGGTTCCCGCCCTCCGGAGCCGCGGCGCCGGTCAGCCCCTGCCTTAACCACTTCTTCACGACCGCGTGAATCCGCGTGCAGCGGCCGGCCGTTAGTCAACCGGGGGCAGAGAGCGAATGAAGCGAAGCACACATGCGTGGAAGACGCAAGCGCGCTCATGGTTCGGGTGCGAGCCAGAGACGCATCGGCATTCGAAGCCCTCTATGATTCGTACCATCGGCTCGTCTATGGAGTTGCGCTGCGAATATTGGCCGACGTGGGTGCGGCTGAAGACGTGACGCAAGCGGTGTTTTTAAAACTATGGAGTACGCCCGCGGTGTTTGAGAGCGGTAATTTCGCGGCCTGGATTGCCCGGGTAACGCGTAACCGAGCTTTGGACCAATTGCGCAGCAAATCGCAACGTCCCGAAGGCGAACTTCCTTGCACCGTTGCCGATGACGAGCTGATCGAAGAGACGGCGTTCGCCCACATCGACGCGGCGGCCGTTCGGACCGCGCTCGCGCAACTGCCGCCCGAACAGCGCGAGCCGATCGAGATGGGTTTTTTAAACGGCATAACGCACGAAGAGATCGCGCGCCGCACCGGCACTCCGCTCGGGACGATCAAGACGCGCATTCGCGCCGGTCTTCGCCGCCTTCGTTCGGCGCTCGAAGGGGCGGTGACGGCATGAACAACGGTCACGAAGCGCTGCTCGAAGATGTCGCGGTCTACGCGCTCGGTTCGCTTACCGCGCCCGAAGCGGATCGCGTCCGCGCACACCTCGCGGAGTGCGCGCAGTGCCGCAATGAATATCGCGCCTTGCGGCCCGCTGCCGATCTGATCGGGCTCACGGCCGAGTCTGCCACGCAGCCGAGCCGGCTGCTCAAAGCGCGAATCATGAAAACGGTTCGCGCGCAAGCCGCTCCGCGCAGCGGAAATACCGTTCCGAGCGTCGGTGCCTTGAGGGCGGTGCGGCCGATCGTGTGGCCGGCGTATGCCGTTGCTGCAGCCTGTTTTGCGATCGCGCTCGTCACTTCGGTTTTCAATATTTCGCTCAATCAATCGCTCAAGCAGTCGCAGAATGAAGTGGACGCGACAACCGCCCGGTCCTCGTCCCTCGCGCGCCGCATGGAATCGGAAAAGCAGATGATTGCGGATCTGCTTGCGACCAGTTCCGTTCGTTATCCCGTCGCAGGCGGCGAAGTCGTTAAGCACGGGGACCGGCTCTATATCGCGATGCGGCAACTCCCGCCACCGCCCAAAGGCAAAGTGTACCAGGCTTGGACGAAGCGAGCCGGCGTAAAGGCGATGTCGCCTTCGATCACATTCGTTCCGAGCAGCGGCGGCGTTGCAGTGGTGCCGTTGCCGGAAAGCGCGACGAAGATCGTCGCGGTCGCAGTGAGCGTCGAACCCGAAGGCGGCAGCAAACAACCGACGAGCACGCCGACCTTCATCGTAAAAATGACGTAGGAAGCGGCCTGGTGAGTGCAGGCGTCCAGCGGCTTTCGCCGGCACACGAACGCGCGGCGCTGGCCTTTCTCGACCGAGCGCCCTACGAAAACGTCTTTCTTACCTGGCTGATCGAATCCGATCGTTCCAGCGCGACGCGTTCGTCGCTGCACGTTTACGTGGACGGTTCCGGTCGGGTGCGAGGATGCGCGTTTTTCGGCCGTCAGGTCGTCGTCGCGGGGGACGATGACGCCGTCGACGCTTTTGCCGAAACAGCTCCCGCATTCCGATTCGAACGAATGATCGTGGGCCCGCGCGCGGTCGTCGAGCGTTACTGGGCGCGCGTGCGCCTGTGGCATCCGCCCGCGCGAATCGTTCGCAGCAGCCAGCCGCTGCTCGCTCTCGATCGAGCCGGCTTTCCGGCGGACTCCGGCGAGGTCATTGCGCGTAAAGCTCGAGCCGACGAATGGGCGACGGTCGCGCGCTATTCTGCCGACATGATCGAGCACGAACTGGAATACGACCCGCGCGCGTCGGCGGGCGATTTCGGCAGCAACGTTCGGCGCATGATCGCCCTTGGTCTATGGTGGGTCGGCGAGAGGAACGGCGAAATCTGTTTCGTCTGCAACACCGGCCCGTCGAGCGACCGAACGCTGCAGCTTCAGGGCATTTGGACGCCGCCCGAACAGCGCGGGAAAGGGCTCGCTTCGCAATCGCTGCGTAGCGTCTGCGCGCAACTGCCGGAAAGCATTCCGACGGTCTCGCTCTACGTCAACGGATTCAACGCGCCGGCGCTCGCATTATACGAGCGCGTCGGCTTCGCGCAAGTCGGAGAATTCTCGACGATACTCTTTTAAGGAGTGACTAGGGTTCGCGGCG
>JALYTZ010000235.1 GCA_030854025.1 Vulcanimicrobiota bacterium | reverse complement strand
GTACTGTACTAAGGACGGCATTGCAGCGAATGGGGCTAGCGGTTGGCAACTCAGACATTTCGAACGAACTTTGGCAGTCGGCCTTGGACGCGCTCGAGCGCAAATTTTCAAAGCCCATTTTCGAGATGTGGATCAAGCCGTTACGCTTGGTCTCGCTCTCCGGAAACGAGCTGCTGCTGGCCGTGCAGAACAACTTTGCCCGCGATTGGGTCGAAAACCGGCTCAAGGTGCAGATTGCTGCGGTCCTTACCGAGACGTTCGGCGCTGAGTTAGAGCTACAGTTCACTACTATCGAAGTAGAGCAACCGAGCCAGCCCGCATATTCGCCGGCGCCTCCTGGGCACGCCGCGGATGACTTCCGCCCCGGCAATTTGAACTCGCGATACACCTTCGAAGAGTTCGTAGTCGGCCATTCCAACCGTTTCGCTCATGCGGCTTCGCAGGCCGTGGCCGCCGCGCCCGCGCGCGCTTATAATCCGCTGTTTCTCTATGGCGGCGTTGGCCTCGGCAAGACGCACTTAATGCACGCGATCGGCCATCGGGTAATGAAAGACAATCCCGCCGCCAACGTCGTATACGTGTCGAGCGAAAAATTTACCAACGAATTCATCATCGCGATCAAAAACAATCAGACGCTCGAATTTCGCAATAAGTACCGGCACGTCGACGTGTTGCTCATCGACGACATTCAATTTTTGGAAGGCAAGGAACAGACTCAGGAAGAGTTCTTCCATACGTTCAATTCGCTGCACGAGTCCGGTCGCCAGCTCGTAATTTCGAGCGATCGCCCGCCAAAAGAAATTCAAACGCTCGAGTCCCGCTTGCGCTCGCGTTTTGAAATGGGCCTGATCACCGACATCCAGCCGCCGGATCTCGAAACGCGCGAAGCGATTCTGCGCAAAAAGGCCGAGTCCGAAAAGCTTCCGGTGCCCGATGAAGTCACCTCGTTTATTGCCAAAGTTATTCCCTCGAACATCCGCGAACTCGAAGGCGCACTCATTCGTGTCGTCGCCTTTTCATCGCTGACCAAATCGACGATCACCGTCGACCTGGCCGTCGAAGTGCTCAAAAATTCCATCGCAAACACGCCGCTGCGCCGCGTTACGATCGGTGCGATCAAAGAAAAGATCGCCAAAGCACATGGGCTCACGGTCAAGGAGATGGATAATGCGCGGCGCGATCAGCGCTTAGCCGCCCCGCGACAGATTGCCATGTTCGTGTGTACCGAACTGACGGATTGCTCGCTGCCGCATATCGCGCGCGAGTTTAATAAAAAAGATCACACGACCATCATGTACGCGCGCAACAAAGTTAAAGAACAAATGCAGCGCGACGAGGCTTACCGCAATAAGATTCGTTCGCTCGTAGCACTCTGCCAGAACGATTGAGACTCCACAGTTTCGCTGCACAGGGCGGTTCAAGAGGCGTGGATAACCGGCCGGCGGAATCCCTGCGTGGAAATGTGTATGGTTTCCCGGCGTTCGTGCACAGGTTGTACTTTCGAGAAATGCCCGTCACCTCGGGGAAAAACCCACTTTCCCGCAGACTCCACCGCCTTACTACTAGTACGTCTATCTTTATATCTATCTTACCGTTGGAGCCCGTCGGAAGCTGCCGTGGATAACGGCAGTACATTGCAGGCTCCATGCGAATACGTGGGAGCACCATGAAGTTCACGTGTAACACCAAAGATATTGCGGGTGCGGTCGGAGCCGCGAGCAAGGTCGTCAATGCGCATACGACCGTGCCGATTCTCTCCAACGTGCTGCTTTCGGCACAAGACGGAAAAATATCGGTTCGAGCGACCGATCTCGAACTGACGCTCGAGCACGCCTTCGGCGCGGAAATTGCCGAGAGCGGCAGCGCCACCCTGCCGGCGAAACTCTTCTCGAGTTACTTGGCTAATCTGCCCGCCGGAATGCTCGAATTATCCGGCACGCCGACCCGTGCGAGCGTAAAGTGCGAACGCAGCAACTACGATTTTCACGCGCTGCCGCCCGATGAGTACCCGCCGCTGCCGTCCGCGCAGAAAGGCACGAACTTTACCATATCCGCAAAACGTTTCCGCGACGGCGTCAATGCGACGATTTTTGCGGCCTCGAACGAAGAGGCACGCGGCGCCGTCCTGATGGGGACGTTGCTCGAAATCGAGGGCGATTCGCTGACGATGGTCGCGACCGACGGGTACCGCCTCGCAAAGTGGCAGGCAACCTTGGAAAACGGTATCAGCGGAAGCGAGAAATACATCGTTCCATCCAGAGCCCTGGCCGAAGCCGCACGCAATTTGGGCGGTGCAGAAACGATCACCGTCACGGCGCTGGGCGCGTCGAGCAACCAGCTGATGTTCCAGTCGGGTGACACCTCGATTGTCGTTCGGCTGGTCGACGGGCAGTATCCCAACTACGGGCAAGTAATTCCGCCCAAGTTCGACCGGTCGACAACGGCTAACACGGCGGCGTTGATCGCATCGCTGCGGCGAGCCGAATTGGTCGCGGGCGATCGCGCGAGCATGGTTAAACTTGCGGTGAACAATCAAACGCTGATTGTGACGGCGAGTTCGGACGTTTCGGGCAATGCGTACGAGGAACTCGAGGTCGAGCAGATGGGTGAGGACCTCACGATTGCGTTCAACGCGCGTTACTTGGTCGAAATTCTCAACCACGTCGATTCTCCGCAGACGATCATCGAGTTTTTGGGGCCGCTCTCACCGGCTGAAATCCGTCCGTTAGAGCCGGCCGACGGATCGCACCAGCTTTACGTGCTCATGCCGCTGCGTCAATGATGCTTGCGCTGCCGATAGAATGGAACTCACCCGAATAGCGCTTTCGAACGTGCGCAACTATGCTGCGCTCGATTTCGAACCGGCGCCGGGTCTGAACGTATTCGTCGGGGCCAACGCTCAAGGCAAAAGCAATCTGCTCGAAGCGATTTCACTGCTCGGAACCGGCAAATCGTTTCGAACGAATCGAGAGAGCGATCTCATACGCGACGGACTCGACGTCGCCTCGGTCATCGGCGAAGCGAAAATTCGCGCCGGCACCGTCAAACTCGGCTGCACGATTGCGGCGAGCGCAAAGGGAACGCGCAAGTTGTACGCCGTCAACGGGCAAGGCGTGCGGTACGCAAAATTTCTCGGCAGCTTGCGGGTCGTCACGTTCGTGCCTGCCGATTTACATCTCGTCGGCGGACCGCCGGGCGAGCGGCGTGCCCTGCTCAACGTTGCGCTCTCGCAAGAACTGCCCGCGTACTACCGCGAGCTGGCGCGATACCAGAAAGCGCTCGCGCAAAAGTCCGCCGTGCTGCGCAGTCTCGAGCCGGATCGGGACTTGCTCGAGATCTATAATGCGACACTCGTCGAGGCGGGTACTGCGCTAGTACTGGCGCGCCGGCATTTTGTTGCTGCCGTCAGCGTTGCTGCAGCGCGAATGCACGCACTCTGGACGGACGAAGCCGAATCGCTCGTGGCGCGCTACGAGCCGAACGTTCCATTTGAAACCCCGACGCAGGACGGTGTCTCCGGCGCGCTCTTCGCCCGCCTGCGGGCCGTTGCACCGGCAGAACTAGCACGCAAAATGGCGCTGGCCGGGCCGCACCGCGACGACCTCACGCTGCTGCTCGACGGTCGTCCGCTGGCCGCGTACGGCTCGCAAGGCCAGCAGCGAACGGCGGTACTTGCCCTAAAGATCGGCGAATACACGGTCATGCACGAACGATCCGGCGAAGCGCCGCTGCTGCTGCTCGACGACGTTCTCTCCGAACTCGATGCCTCGCGCGCGCAAGCATTTCTCGACATGGTGGGGACGTACGGCCAAGCCTTTGTGACGACGACGCACCTGCCCGAGGGCCTGGCGCCGGCGGCCGTCTTCGACATAACGGCCGGAACGCTGCGAGCCGCGGTATGAGCCTGCGCAAGCTACACAACGCAGTCGGGTCGTGGGAGCCGGGGACGACCGTTCGCGAGGATCCGCTCGTCGCCATCCGCCGTGCATGGCCGGCTATCGTCGGGCCGGATGTGGCGCAGCAGTCACGCGCGGATGAGCTCACCGGCGGCGTTTTACTGGTGGTGACGCGATCGAGCGCGTGGAGTCAGCAGCTCTCGTTTTTGGGCGAACGCATTGTGGAGTCGATCGCGCGCCGGACGGGCGCGAACGTCGCGCGCCTGCGTTTTCGAGTGGGACGTGTGACGCGCAGCCGGGCAAACCCAGCCGCTCGCGTAAAACACGTGCGTTCCGCCGCCGTAACGCCGGCGCGCGATCCGTCAACAACCCTCGAAGAAGCCGTGGCGCGGTTTCGCGACGACGTGACGGCCGCGCAGCGGGCCAAGGCGGCTGCCGGGTGGAATGAGTGTACGCAGTGCGGGGTTTGGGTTGCGCCCTCCGCGGGAGCGCTCTGCGTGCCTTGCGTCAATGCCAAGGCCGAACAGCGAACCCAAGCGGTGTCGCGTTTGCTCTATGAAGCTCCGTGGCTCGGGTATTCCGGCGTTGCCGAACTGGTCGAAGGGCTGGAGCGGCGGGAGTACGAGTCGATTCGCAAACAGCTGCTGCAACGGTGGTGGGACGTCCTCGTGCGTCGCGCCAAATCGGGGCGTCGTTCACTCACGCAGAGAGAGCGGACGATCGCGAGTTCCTACGTGCTGCTCAAAAGCGAGCTAGAACCTGAACGCATCGCACCTGCCGTCGTGCGCGATCTGCTCGGTGACGAGCTGCACGACATTTTATACGGTAACGAGAGAATTTAAAAGAACGAATGTCAGATAATTACGGCGCCGAACAAATCGAAGTCCTCAAGGGACTCGAAGCGGTTCGCAAACGTCCCGGCATGTATATCGGCAATACCTCCGAGCGCGGCCTGCACCAACTGGTGTACGAAGCGGTCGACAATGCCGTCGATGAGGCCATGGCGGAACACGCCACGCAGATCAACGTCACGCTGCACAAAGACGGTTCCTGTACCGTCGAAGACGATGGGCGCGGAATACCCGTCGACATGCACGCCGAAGAAAAACTGCCCGCCGTCGAAGTGATCATGACGATCCTGCACGCGGGCGGCAAGTTCGGCAAGGGCGGGTACAAGGTTTCAGGCGGCCTGCACGGCGTCGGCATCTCGGTCGTCAACGCTCTCTCTAAGGAGATGGTCACCCGCATCAAACGCGGCGGAAACCTCTACGAAATTCGATTCGAGCGCGGGCTCACCACGCAGAAACTGCGCAAAATCGGCAAGGCGGAAGGAACCGGTACGTACCAG
>JALYTZ010000234.1 GCA_030854025.1 Vulcanimicrobiota bacterium | reverse complement strand
CCGGGCGGCTGCATCGAGCGCTCGAACTCGGCGACGAGCGCGCGAAACTGCGCTTCGAACATATCGTATCCTTTTACCGTGGTGGCGGCCAAACCGACGTTCCAGGCGTTTGCCGCTTCATTTGCGTCGACCCGAACGTACACGCGCGCCGGCAGCAGGTAGAACGAAATCACCAAACCCGCGAGCAGCACGAACGCTCCGATGCCGACCAGTTGCACGCCGGGGTCGTAGCGGTACTGGATGCCGCTGACCTGCAGATAATGCTGCGGTGTAACGCGCCAGCCGCCGCCGAGGTCGATCCAGGTACGCATCGGCACGAGCGCTGCGCCGAGCGACGTTCCGCTATCGCTCGCGGTGAGAACGGCGGCGGGATCGTTGATGCGCGGGTCGGGCGACGCCTGGCCGGTCTGGCGATCGACGGTTGGAACGAACTGCGAAAATTGCACGGTGCGCTGCGTTCCCGGGATCTGCATGGAGTCGCCGGTCATGTACACGCGATCCGACAGGGACGGGACGCGGACGCCGTCGTGCGTCACGTTGAAGCGCATCGCGAAGCCATAGCTCGATTGGTAGAACAGCGTGCCATCGATGTCGATCGGATGATTGACGCGAACGACTTCGTGTTTGGGAATGCCGTCGCGACCCACGACCGTCACGTGCGAGACGTAATCGGTGGGCTGATAAACCATGCCGCTCTTGGTAAGAATGGGCTGCACTTTGAACGCGAACGAGTCGAGCCGAATGGTGGCATCGGCACGCGGAATGTCGGCCGACTGGCCGGTCACGATCGCCGTTTCGCCGTCGAATCCGCGCGCCCAGTACACCGTCGTGCCCGCTGCGATGATCACAAACCCGACGTGCGCGACCAGCACGCCGCGCCGCGCCCAATTGTGTTTATCGGCAAAGGTCCATTCGGTGCCGTCAAGTTCGCGGTTGCGCACCTGCCAACCGCGCGAACGAAAGAACTGCTCCACGCGTTCGCGCACCGATCGTTCGTCGCCCCGCACGGTGAGCGACGCGTTGAGCGGAATCTTATCGATGCGAACGGCCCGCAGCGGCGGCAGTCGCGCCGGTATCACGCGCTTGAACGTGCAGACGGCGAGCGAGAGCAGAATCAGTCCGATGATGCCGACGTAATACGGCGTGTGGTAAATATTGTCGACGTTGAGGCGCAAGATCAGGCGGGCGATCGGCGCGTCGTACATCTGGAAGTAGGCCGCCGCGTCTTTGCCTTGCTCGACGATAACGCCGACGAACGTGAACAAGCCCCAGACGAGAAACAGACAAACGGCAAAGAGCACGTTGCTGAACGTCCGCAGAAAATCGTCGTAGAAAGACCGGACCATCACTTTTGAACTTACGCCGCCGCGCGTTCGGCGCGCCACGACTTCTCAAGCAGTGCGATGATGACGATGCTTATTTCGTAGAGAATCCACATCGGCACCGCAATCATGGCCATCGTCAGCGGATTCCCATCGGGAGCGATGATCGCGCCGAATACGAAGAATCCGAAAACCGAATGCTTGCGATACGTCCGGAGCATCGGCACGTTGACGATTCCGATGCGCGCGAGCGCGATCATCACGATCGGCAGTTGGAAGATCAGCGCGAACGCGAGTAGGATGATCAGCAGAAAATTGAGCGTCGACTCGATCCCGAACGTCGGTTCCGCAACCGCGTTCGTGATGCTGAGCAGCGCGTGCACGACGCGCGGAAGAACGATGAAGTGCGCGAACGCAAGCCCGATTGCCGCCAGCACGATCGACGGAGCCACGTAGACGAACGCCATTCGCCGCGTGCGCGGGTGAACCGCGGGGACGACGAACATCCAGAGCTGGTATAAGATGACCGGCAGCCCGAGAACGATTGCCAAGTAGATCGAGAGCTTGAACTCGGTGAAAATGACATCGGCCGGACCGAACGCGTGCAATTTAACGCCGTTGAAATACTCGTGCGTGAGCCACGGGATCAAATGCTGCGCCGGCACAAACATGAGAACGGCGAGAACTACCACCGTTCCGATCGAGACCAATAGACGTTTACGGAGCTCCCGCAGGTGCTCCGTAAAGCTCATTTCTTTTTGATCCCACGAAGGGTCGGTAGCCCCGGGGCGCTCTCGCTCGGCCAGCACGTTCGGCTCCTTAGCTGCTTTGCGTACCTTTGCCCGGTGTGGGGGACGGCACGCCTTCGCCATTCATCGAACTTTCGGTGATGCCGGACATCGGATCGGCCTTCGCCGCCTCGGCGCGCAAGCGCGCTTCTTCGCGGGCGCGTGCGGACGCCTCGTCGGCCTCGGCTTGACCG
>JALYTZ010000228.1 GCA_030854025.1 Vulcanimicrobiota bacterium | reverse complement strand
TGCCGGCCAGTGCCAGCCGAACCATGCTCGAGGTCGCAGACGAAACGCACGTCGCGTCCGCGCGCCGCGTGCGGGCCGCCATAGCGGTGCTCGCGGCTACGGCGGATGCCCGAATGCTCGGAATTGCACCGGTCGAACCGCTCGCAGTGCGGGCGGCGGCAGCGGAAGCCGACATCGAGCGCTTCCTTCGAACGTGCGGGCCGGCCGATCCGCAAACGACCCGTGCTGAGCTGGCGATCCTTGCCGATAACCTTTAGTGTAAGTATGGACATCACGACCGATTTAGCTCGCGTACAGGGCCGCATTGCGGAAATCACCGGCGTCATTCCCGGGGCCGGGGCGCCGGCTAGCGCTGCGCCCAGCACGTTCGCGGGAATGGTGAAGGGGGCGCTCAGCGGCGGCCCGGATCCGGCCACCGCGGGCCCCGCCATGCTGCCGCCGGCGCAGATCGACGGGCTGGTCGCGAGTAATTCGAGCGCTTGGGGGGTCGATCCGGCGCTGGTAAAGGCCATCATCGCCAACGAATCGGGATTTAACGCGAGCGCGACCTCGCGCACCGGCGCCCAGGGGCTCATGCAGCTCGAACCGGGCACCGCCGCGGGCCTGGGCGTCAGTGACGCCTACGACCCGGCGCAAAATGTTTCGGGGGGCACGCGTTACATTCGGGGGCTGTTGGATCGTTTCCATGGGGATATGCGTCTGGCGGTCGCTGCCTACAATGCCGGACCGGGCGCAGTCGAGAAGTACGCTGGTGTACCGCCCTATGCCGAAACCCAAAATTACGTTCAAAACGTCCTCTCGAGTTACGAGAAGTACAAAAACCAAACGTCGCGTTAGCGGCGCGCTCTTCTGCGCGCTGCTCGGTTCGCTGCTGACTGCGCAGACTCCAAATACGCCAACCGTCGTTTCACTCTTCGATGCGCGCAAGACGGTGCTCGAAAAACTCGGACAGCATCCGTTGCGATCGCTGGAAATTTCGGGAACGCTTTCGGGCTTCGCGCTGAACGGCGCGTTCCACAGCTGGCACGATGGCGAGAGCGATCGTACCGACGAAACGCTCGGCATTCGGGAAGAGAGCACGTATCGCGTGGGCGGGCGCGAGTTTGCGGTAAACTCGAGCGGCGACGTGCGCGAGCTTCACGGATTGCTGGCCGCGCGGCAAAAAACCGAAGATCTGATCGGATCGGATGCGTTTCTCGATCAGCCGCAGTACGCAACGTTGCTCGGACGCACGAAACTCGACGACGGACGCGAGGTTTTTCAAATCGTCTTCGCGCCGCCCGAAGGCCAAAAAGAAACGGTCTCGCTCGATGCCGCCACGTCGATGATCGACCGCATCAGCTACGCCGAAGTCGACGGGACTTCCACCGTTGATTACTACAACTACCGTCCGGTGGAAGGCGCGCTCGTTCCCTTCAAAGAGGTTGAATCCAACGGCGATCACGCGTACGACGTTACGCAACTAACGACCGGCGTGCGGGTGAATCGGCCGATTCCCGCCGCAACGTTCGCCGTTCCGGCAAACGCGCAGATTCAGACGGACAAACCCGTAACGGTGCCGCTGGTCGAACGCCAAGGACATTACTACACGACCGTGTCGATTCGCGGGCGCGACTTCACGTTTCTCGTAGATACGGGCGCGCAAGGCGTCGTCATCGATTCGCGCGCCGCTTCACAACTCGTGCTCATGCCGAACGGCCGTCTCGAAGTTTCGGGCGCGACCCGGACCGGGGGTCTTGGAATCGCGCAGCTTCAAAACATTTCGATCGGCGGTGCCGCACTGCCGATACGCGTCGTGAGCATTCTCGATCTGAGCCGCGCGACCGGCGGACGCTTCCCGATCGACGGCATTCTCGGGTATCCGCTCTTCGCCGAAGCCGAAGTGCGCATCGACCCCGACAAAATGACCATGACCATCGGCAAACCCGGCTCGCTTCAGCCGGTGGGAACTCGATTTCCGCTCGACGTCGATCGCGAGCTTCCCGAAATTAACGCTTCGATTGCCGGCGTGCACGCGCGATTTCTGCTCGACACCGGAAACGGCTCGGAACTGCTGGTTTTCAATCCGTTCATGCAGGCGCATCCCGGATTGATCCGCTACGTCGGCAATCACGCGGCATCCAATTACGGCGTCGGCGGCTCGATGCCGGCAGTCGCTACGATCGTCGACGAGCTGGACATCGGGAAAATCCGATTGTTCAACCGGTATGCGGACGTGATTTTTAGCGACTCGGGCGCGTTCGCGGATAAATTCGATGCGGGAAACATCGGCATGGCGACCCTGAAGAATTTTGTGACCACGTTCGATCTGGCGAACTCGCAGATGTATCTCGCTCCGGGCGCGCATTTCGATGACGGGCGAGATCGCCCGGTCGTCGAGTGAAAGCGGCAATAACGATTTAATCTTCCGGTCACGAGCGGCGCATACGCTTGCGTCATGACGACGACCGACCATTTGACATTCAGCGTTCTCAGCGCTCCACTCGCAGCCATCGACAGGCGCGGCTTGTCGCAAGCATGGTATTCGGCACTCTACGCGTGCGAAAGCGGCGAGCGTTCCGAAGCCGCGGTGCCGGCGCGCGCGACGGTCACGCCTAAACCTGCGCTGCAGAACGCGGCGGCGCAGCCGGTTGAGCGCGAGCCGGAAAACGCATCGCCGAAATGCGCCGGTACGCATGACGCGCCGCAACGTATTCCGGAAGGCGAGCGTCGTTCCGTGCGATCGCCGTTGGCAAAAAAAATCGAGCGCGCGGTCGCGCGCAAACGTCACGTCGCGTCGGGCGCGACGTTAGCGCTGGACGGTCCAAAAGGCCGGGTGCAGCTGCTCGTGCGAACCTCGGGAACGTGCGTTAGACTTATCGCGCTGTGTCCGGAAAGCGCGCGCGAGCAAGTAGGGACGGCGCTCGCGCAGGCTCGTTACGCCTTGGCGTCACGGGGCATCGCGCTGACGGCGTCCACTCGCGGTGCATCGTGCTGATTTCGGCGGCAATTGCGCGCGCGCGCGAAGCGGTCGCCGCTCGGGAACGTGACGTGCTGCAAGCCTACACGCCCGGCGCCCGGCCCGAACGCAGCGACGCGGCCGCACCAGCCAACGCGGACTTCACGCTCGATCCGCTCTCGGCGAGCGCTCCGCCCGATACGTATTTCGCGAGTTCGAGCGAACGGGGAAACACGTCGTTCAGCCGCGACGGCCGCTTCGCAATTTCCAGTGATACGCTGGTCGACGGTCACGGCCGTCCGGTACTCGGCTATCACGACGGCAGCGACGCGCTCGCGCCGCTTCGCGTGAATGCCGTCGACGCAGCGCTCGGATACGCAAACGGCGCACGCATCGAACGCGACGGGTCGGTCACCTACGAACGCGCGACGATCGACCCGCGAACGGGCAATCGTGAAACGCAGCGCATTTCGATCGGGCGCGTGGCGCTCGCGCGCTTCGCGCCCGGAACGCCGCTGCAGGCGATCGATGCCGCGCGCTTTACCGCTCCGGCCGGCGCGGCTCCGCACTTCGGGCGGGCTACGGACGGAAACTTTGCGGCGCTCACGCCGAACTCGCGGGAAGGCAGCCGCGTCGACATCGATCTGGGACTGCAGAAGATGCAAGAGGCGTACCTTTCACTCGATGCGCTTCAGGCAGCCGATCGCGCGGGCCGCGACCTCGAAAAGACGGCGATGGACTTGTTGAAATGAGGGTGCTTGGATTTACTCGCGCGGCGCAACTCGTCGCGGGGCGCCGCGTGCGCACCGCCGTCTTCGAAGCGCGCTCGGACCTGCCCGTGGCGGCCGCGTGCCTGGTCGCAAACGGGGTGCGCGAAACGCTCGCACGACTCTTCGGCCAAACCGTCTGCCTTCGGCTGCTAGAGCCGCGATTGCCGAGCGCAAGTGCGTGGGCGGTTTTAGCGCGCGATGCCCGATGCTTCCGCGTGCGGGGCCCGCTTGCCGACGCGGCATTCGTCATTCGCCCGGACGACGCGCTTGCGCTCGCGTCCGCGGCGTTCGGCGAGCGTCCGGGACCCGCGCGCGACCTTTCGCCGATCGAGTCGCGCGTTCTGGATCGCGCCGTTTCGGCGCTGCATGCGACGCTGGCACCGGTGTGCGGCGCCGTCGAACCGGCCGCACTCGAACCGCTGGGTGGGCTCGAAACCTACGCAACCTACTTCGAGCTTCTCGTGGACTCGCCGGCAGCCGCGCGCATCGGCGTCGCGATTTCGCGCGAGCCGACGCCGGCCGGCGGCGGTCGACTGCGAGCCGCCGACCTTTCCGGCGTGGAACTCGAACTAAACGTCGAGTTTGCCGGCGGCTTTCTGGCGCTGCCGGAACTTCTGGGCTTACGTCCGGGCATGGACGTGCCGATGACCACAAAGATGGGCGCTCCGGGTCTGGTCACGCTGGCCGGCACGGTCGTGGCTCGCGGCGAGTGCGGCGTCGTTGACGGCCGCTACGCGCTGATCGTACGCGAAATCGCGGAGGGAACGTAAAAACGACGATGGCGACCGAATCGAAAATTGGGATCGATCAGCAGAATCTGGATCTGCTGATGAACGTTCCGCTGCGCGTGACCGCCGAGCTTGGCAAGTGCAAAATGTCGGTAGCCGACGTGCTCAAACTCGGCTCCGGGTCGATCGTCGAACTCGATCGGCTCGCCGGCGGGCCCGTCGATCTGCTGGTCAACAGCAAGCTCGTCGCTCGCGGCGAAGTCGTTGCGATCGACGAAAACTTCGGCGTACGGGTCACGGAGCTGATTCAAAAGCCGCTCGGCTAAGAATTCGTTCACGCGGCGGTAACACGTCCGCAATTCTTTTGCGCGACGATTCGCGCATGGACGCTTTGCTGCAGATCGCCGGCCGCGCGCACGGCACGCTCCCGCTGGACGTGCTGGCCGCACTTACGCTGCTTTCCGTAGCGCCGTTTCTGCTGGTCATGTGCACGTCGTTCGTGCGCATCATCGTCGTGCTTTCGCTCGTGCGCAGCGCAATCGGTGCGGCGGCCCTGCCGCCGAACAGTGTGCTCACCGGTATCGCGCTCGTGCTGACGATGGTGATCATGTCGCCGACGATGACGAAGATTTCGCACAATGCGATCGAGCCGTACGGCAAAGGGCGCATCACGCAATCGCAGTTTCTGGAGCGAGCCGCGCAGCCGCTGCGCGCCTTCATGCTGCGGCAAACGCGGGTGGCCGACGTCGACCTCTTCGAGCGCGCCGCGCACCGCGCGCCCGAAACTGCCGTGGACGCGCCCACGTTCGTGCTCGTGCCTGCGTTCGTCGTCGGTGAGTTACGCGGCGCCTTCGCAATCGGCTTCGCGCTGTATTTGCCGTTCGTCGCGATCGATTTGGCTGTGGCTTCGATTTTAATGGGCCTCGGAATGTTCATGCTCAGCCCGCCGGTGATCTCGCTTCCCGCCAAACTGCTGCTGTTCGTTATGGTGGACGGCTGGGCGCTGGTATGCGGAGGCGTGGTCGGCAGTTTCCGTTAATCTTGAGCGATGCACATCAGCGAGGCGTTGAAAGCGCTGCGGCCGTTCTTTTCGTTCGAGTTCTTTCCGCCGCGTGACGAGGACGGGGTCGAGGCGCTCATCGAAACGGCGCAGACGCTCAAACCGCTGCGCCCGGCGTTCGTGTCGATCACCTACGGAGCGGGCGGATCGACGCGCCCGCGAACCGTCGAGCTTTCCAAACGCATTCGCAACGAAGTCGGCTTGAACGTGATGGCGCACGTGACGTGTACGGGAAATTCGCGCGCCGACTTGCGCGCGGTATTTTCGGACTTGTGGAACTGCGGCATCGACAACGTGCTGGCGCTGCGCGGCGATCCGCCGAAGAACGATCCGGCGTTTGCGCCGGCGCCCGGCGGCCTCGAGCATGCGGACGAAATGGTCGCAATGCTCGATCGCAACTATCGCTTCTGCGTCGGCGCCGCGTGCTACCCGGAGAAACATCCCGAGGCGCCCGACTTCGCGACCGATATCGCGCGCCTGCGCGCGAAAGTCGATGCCGGCGCCGCGTTTCTCATCACGCAATTGTTCTTCGATAACGATGCGTACTTTGATTTCGTAAGCCGCGCGCGCGCGGCCGGCATTACCGTGCCGATCATCCCGGGCATCATGCCGATTACCAATTACGCCCAAATCGAGCGGTTTACCGCGATGATCGGAGCGACGATTCCGCCGAAGCTGCTGGTGGAACTCGAACAGCGCAACGGGCAAGCAAAAGCGGTTGAAGACCTCGGCGTCGCGTACGCGACGCTGCAGTGCGCCGATCTGCTGCGACGCGGCGCGCCGGGCATCCATTTCTACACGCTCAACAAGTCGCCGGCTACGCGGGCCATCGTTAGTTCGCTGCTGGCGGCCACCGCCTGGAAAGCCTCGTTCTAGCCGACGTCATCGTCGCGTAACAATCGGGCAATCTCGCGCGCCTAGCATTTCGGCATGGATGCATTCAGCGGCTTGCTGCGCGAAGCGCTGGTCGTGACGGCCGTATTGTGCGTGCCGGTGCTGTTGCTCGCAACGCTGGCCGGTACGGCGATCGCGATCCTGCAAGCGGCTACCTCGGTGCAGGAGCAGACGATCTCGCTGCTTCCGAAACTGCTGCTCGTCGGCATTGCGCTGGCAGCGTTCGGGCCGTTCGGCATGCATTTGTGCGCCGGACTTTTTGAAGACGTGCTCGCGCGCATTCCGGAACTCGCGCATGGATAGTACGGCCGTGCTGGTGTTCGGGCGCTGCGCGGGATTCATGTTCCGCGCTCCCGGTTTTTCGCATCCATCCGTGCCCCCGCCCGTTCGTGCGGGCATTGCCCTCTTTCTCACCGTCGTCCTGGCGCCTTCGCTGCACGTGCATCCGCCGAGCGACATTGCGTTCGCGATAGCGATTGCAACGGAATTCGGGATCGGAGCAGCGATCGGCACGGCGGCATCGATCCTGTACGATGGCGCGTATGCGGGAGGCCGCGCGCTCGACGATTACGTCGGCATTCGCGGCAGCGTTCCCGACGCGCACGTCTTTGCAGCCAGTGCGTTCGGACGCATCTGGTCGAGCGTGTTTTTGGCCGGCTTCTTTCTGCTGGGCGGTTACCGCATCGTAATCGTTGCGTTCGCGCGCAGTTTCGATCGCGTGCCGCCGGGTGGCGGAATCGACGCGCACTCGCTGACGGCGTTTGCCGTGACGCTGCCCGCTTCGATCGTCGAGGCGGCGTTGCTGGTGGCGGCGCCGGCGATCGCGTTGGTCTTCGTGCTGCAGTTCACGCTGGCGGCGTTGGCGCGGGTGATTCCGCGCTTTGCGAGTTTCACGCTGTCGTTTCCGGTCGTGTTTCTGGGCGCCGTTTCGGCCACGCTCGTCGCGATTCCACTGCTGTTTCCGCAGAGCGCCGTACCGTGGATGCGGATTCCGTTTCTGGAAGGTCCGTAATGGCTGAACAAAGCGGCGAGAAGCATTTTGAGGCAACGCAGACGCGCATGCAGCGCGCGCGCAGCGAAGGCAATAGTGCCAAATCGCAGGAACTGGGCGCCGTCGCCGCGTTTGCCGGTGCGGCCGTCGCCTGCGCGTTAACGGTTGCGCCAATCGGCGCGGCGGCGCGTACGGCGCTCGCCGCTGCCGCCGCCGGCGGGAGCGATCGCGCGGCGCTCGCAACGATTTGCGCGCTCATGTTGATTCCCGTTTGCTGCGCCGCGAGCGCGAGCGCGCTCGTATCGCTGCTGCAGTCGGGCGGACTGCGTTTGGTGGCCGTCGCGGCAAAAGCCGAGCGATTATCGCCGGTAGAGGGCTGCAAACGCATGTTTTCGCGCGAAGCGCTCGTGGCGGGCGCGCGCGCCGCTGCAGCCTTTGCGTGCGCCGCCGCTGCGCTGATTCCATTCGTTCGCGACGCGTTCGGTGTGGCCGTACGAGGCGAAGGAGTAGCGAGTGTGGCCGCCGTCGCATGGGCCGGCGCGGTGCGAAGCGCCGTCACCGCATGCGCCGTAGGCGGCGCGTTCTCGCTGCTCGACTACGGATTGCAGGTTGCGAACTGGCGTAAAAAATTGCGCATGTCGTTCGAAGAACTTCGGCGCGAGCAGAAGGAGCAGGACGGCGATCCTGCGGCGCGGGGACGCCGCAAACAGTTTCATCGACAGCTTTCGGCAGGAACCATCGAACGCGTGAAAGCGGCCGCATTCGTCGTCGTGAATCCCGAACATATTGCCATGGCGATCGAATACCGGCCGCCGGACGTGCCGGTTCCGCGCGTGCTCGTGCGCGCGGCCGACGAAGTCGCCGCGCGCGTTCGCGAACTTGCGCGCGCACACGGCATTCCGCTCGTCGAAAACGTAACGCTCGCGCGCGCCCTATACGCAAGCGCGAAACCGGGTGAAGCGATTCCGGGCTCGACGTATGCGGCAGTCGCGGAAGTCGTCGCCGCCCTCACGCGCAGCGGCTCGTCAGCATGAACAAACGCACCTCGACGTACGCTTTCGCCGCGTTGTTGCTCCTCATCGTTGCGATCTTGATCGTGCCTCTGCCGCC
>JALYTZ010000226.1 GCA_030854025.1 Vulcanimicrobiota bacterium | reverse complement strand
GCTTCAATCTCGATCACGCGGCGCGCGTGAGCTGCGGCATCGCGAATCGCGCCGTGCACCACTGGAATGCAGCGGTACGAATACGGATCTTGCACGCGGCCGCAGTCGCGATGCGACTCCATGATTTCCGAGCCGCGCAATAACGCGCGCAAATTGTTCGCGACGCGCCCTTGGCCTGGATGCGGCCTCAGTGCGTTGATGCGGCGATCGAACACGCGATCGGTTCCGAGAAACGCTTCGAGCGACATCGCGCCGATGATGTCGGCGCATGCCAGAAGCCGTTCGGCGCGCAGCAGCGCAAGCGCGGCGATGCCCGTCATCACCTCGGTCCCGTTGACGAGTGCCAGGCCTTCTTTGGCGCCGAGCACAATCGGCGTCAGTCCGGCGCGATTCAACGCCTCTGCGCTGGTCATCCGCGCACCGCGATAGGTCGCCTCGCCCTCGCCGATGAGCGTGAGCGTCATGTGCGCTAACGGCGCCAAATCACCGCTCGCGCCGACCGAGCCCTGGCGGGGCACGACCGGCGTGATCTGATGGTTCAGCAAATCGACGAGCAGGTCGAGCGTCGATTCGCGAATCCCCGAGTGACCGGCTGCGAGCGAACTGACGCGCAGCACACCGGCCGCGCGAACGAATCGCTCGTCGAGCGGCTCACCGGTACCGGCTGCGTGGCTGCGCACGAGATTCACCTGCAGCGCAGCGGCATCTTCGGGCGCTACCATGACGTTAGCAAGCCGCCCGAATCCGGTCGTGATGCCGTAGATCGCGTCGCCGTTTCCAAACTTCTCGTCGACTACGCGGCGGGCGGCCGCCACCCGCGCACGCGCCTCATCGCTGACGCTGACCCGCGCGTTATTTTCCGCGATGTCCCGAATGGTTTCCAGCGTGAGGTGCCGGCCGTCTAGCATGATCGAGGGAGCGTGCGTGGTCGTCATGCGAGATACTTCCGGCCACGGGGTGCCGCGCCTTTTAGGGAAATGCGCCCACTTTCGGCTTGCCGTACGGCGGCCCGGCCTGAATGACGATTTCTTCGCGATCGAAAAGCGGAATGGCGCGCGGATCGCGCCCGTGCCAGATTCGGCCGTTCACGGTTATCGAAAGGCGCTTCCCGGGCCTGGCGGTAGTCTGCCCCGCGCCGGTCCAGCGTAATTCCGGTCCCCAGATATCGAAAAACTGTCCTAAAGTAAACGCACGCTTGACCGGCGATTCAACGTGGATGATGCCGTCGGGGGCGTGCGTGTGCAGCCAGTACAGGCAGCTTCCCGACATCGGAATGCCGACGTTCGCCGGAACCTCGACCCGATGACCGCGATTGAAAAGCTGCAAGTGCGCGTGCACGTGCGTTACGACGCCTTCCGAAGCGTCGCAGCGAATGCCGTCGATTGGGGCGCCGCCGAACATACTTTGCGCGAGCAGCACGACGGCCGTAACGAACATCGGAGTCATGAAGCCTCTACATAGCTAGCCGCCGGTTTGTGGGCTGCGTGTGGATAAGCAAAAATAGTTGTGGAAACCATGTGAACTGCGGTCATTGGTCTCTTGTCAACGCGCTTTTCGCGATGGTAGCATCCAATCACTTCGAATCGCCTCACAACGAAACGAAGCGCGACGAACGTATACGTCGCGACCGAACCATACTGACGATGTAGCCGCATGTCGGCGATCCGAGTGGAACGATCGAGCGTTGAAGCCGAGTGAACTGATGCTTTCACCGAAGCAGCACGACGCACGCACGACGAACAGTACGTACCGAATGGCTGCCGGTCTTACCGGCGGCCATTCTTGTTAGCTTCGGGCGAGTTCGTATTTGCTGGCGACTTCGGCGAGCAGCATGCGGACGCGATCGCGCAATACAGTCGGCGAAATGATTTCGGCTTGCGCGCCCCAGCCTAACACCCAGCGCACGAGTTCGTCGCTGTCGGCAACGTGATACGTGATATCGACCGAATCGTCTGGACGCTTTTCTATCGAGCGATCGGCGACGATGTGCGCGGCCGCCGCTGCCTTCGCGACGCGCGGCGCAAAACGCACGCGGACTTCCGTCGTCGCGTCGCTGTGCAGCACGCCGCTAATCGAAGCGGCGGCGTACGATTCGACGTTGAAGCCCGCAGGCTTGACGAACGTCTGCGGGCGCATGCTCAATTCTGAAACGTTATCGACCGCGAACGTGCGCTTGTCGTTGCGGTCGTGATCGTAGGCAACGCAGTACACGCGACCGCCGCTTACAATGAATCCGTACGGATCGGCAACGCGCTGACTGCGGTTGCCGTCCTTGTCCTGATAGGTGAAGGCGACGCTGCGCGCGCTGCGTTCGGCGGCGGAAAGCGTCGCAAACGCGCGCTCGCCCTGCTCGTCCAAGCGAATCTCGCTCAGGCGAAACGCGACCGGCGAGGGCGCCTCCACGCGCTCCCTCACTCCGCGATTCGCCGAACCAACCAATTTAGCGGTCACTTCGTCGACGTAGGTTCCGATCGCGCCGCCCAAGCTTGCACTAATTGCGCGCAACGCAACCAACCCAAAGAGTTCGCTGCCGTTTAATTCGAGCCGCTTGAGACTGTAGCCGTCGGCAAACCGGTACGTGTTGCTCGCGCGATCGAAGTACCAG
>JALYTZ010000225.1 GCA_030854025.1 Vulcanimicrobiota bacterium | reverse complement strand
ATATCAAGACGCCGCTCGGATTGACGCTGCGCGTCACGTCAGACGGCACTTCGATCGTTGCAAGCGATTTCGTTCGGGTCACGCGGCCGAAGCGTGCGGCGCCGGTGACTGATTCTGTGCTGCGCGAGGCAACCCGGCAGGTCGATGCATATTTCCGCAAGCGATTGCAGCGGTTTGACTTGCCGCTGCATTTTAGCGGCACGCCGTTTCAAGTCGCAGTGTGGCAACTGGTGTCGCAGCTCGAATTCGGGGAAGTGATGTCATACGGCGAAGTCGGCCGAGCGATCGGGCATCCCCTCTCGCATCGTGGGGTCGCCGCAGCAATGGGAAAAGCGCCCTTTGATCTGTTCGTTCCGGCGCATCGCATCATCGGGGCAGACGGCCGCATCAAGGGCAGCGCTCCCGGTTCGCTGCGCCGTCGTTTGCTCGCGTTCGAAGGTGTTCCGATCCGTTAGCTATTGCTTTGCTGCGTCGATGAGCAGGATGCCGCGGGCGTTTGAGTGTTGGAACTGATCGAGTGCGGAGAGCGCGGCGCCGACGGGGCTGTCCGGCTGCATCGCGTCGGACACCGACATCCCGATGCGCGACTGCACTTGCGAGTCGATTTGCGAACGCATCGCCGAAGGCAGCATTCGATAACGGCCGATGAGGTCCAGTACCGGCCCGAGTTTCGTGCTCACGAGCGCCGGGTCCATGACGACGACGAGCATCCCGACGTTCTTGCCGTTCTTCTGCGTCTGAAACGCGGCAAAGTCGAGTCCGACGCGATGCGCCTGAACGCGTGCCCGATCCAGGCTCGAAGCGGTGGCCGTCGTATACCCGTGCGGCGGTTTGGCGCCCAATCCGTGCAGCCACGCACTCAACTGCGCGAACGATGCCGGCGTCGAGGCGACGACCTCGTGCCCGGTATAGGTTCCGGCGCCTTGCGAAAGCGCGGCGGCCGAGGTCGCATTGCCGGCGGTGTTGATCGTTTCGGTGTAATTCTTAGCCGCCAGCACGTGCGCGTTCGCGTAGAGCGGAAAGTCGACCGGATTGGCAATCGAGGGCGCGGGGGCCGGCGTCGAGGCCGCCTCGTGCGAATTCCCGGAGCATCCCGCGGCAGCCAGCGTGCAAGCCAAAAGCCCCGTGGCAATCCAGCGGCTCAATGGTGTTTCCTTCACAGCGGTCCGCTTCGAGAAGCCGGTGTCAACGC
Organism: Vulcanimicrobiota bacterium; assembly: GCA_030854025.1. GTDB lineage: Bacteria > Vulcanimicrobiota > Vulcanimicrobiia > Vulcanimicrobiales > Vulcanimicrobiaceae > JALYTZ01. Next base: position 7,511 of record JALYTZ010000225.1, on the reverse strand, counting down.
CCCGTTTCCGCGGCCCGGTAAAACCGCATCGGAGCGCGAAGTACCGGTCATGCTAGCTTCCCCGCGTGCCGGCGCGCTCACCGGCGGACCGAGCTGATGGAACAGCGTTCGTATGGGTCGTATCTTCAGGTCGAAGATCTTCTGGCGCTGCAGCAGCCGCTTTCCGAACCCGCGCATCATGATGAGCTGCTCTTCATCGTCATTCACCAAGTGTACGAGTTGTGGTTCAAACAGCTGCTGCACGAAGTCGACGCCGTGATGCGCGATCTGGATGCCGGCGAACTGCTGCGCGTCAGCAAACACTTCCGGCGCATCGATACGATTCAACGTCTGCTCGAACAGCAGGTCGACGTGCTCGAGACGATGACGCCGCAAGAGTTCAACCAGTTCCGCGACCACCTCAATCCGGCGAGCGGGTTCCAATCGATTCAGTTTCGCGAGCTCGAATTCTTATCCGGCCTGCGCCGCACCGAAACGCTCAAACACATTCAAATGGACGACGCTCAACGCGCGCGTTTGGATCGTCGGCTCGCGCAGCCTTCGCTCTACGACGCGGTAAAAGCGCTTTTGGTTCGACGCGGATTCGCAGTCGAGACGCACGACGAATTTGTGGAAAGCTTCCGGCGCATTTACACGAACGAGCGCGAACACTACGATCTCTACCTGCTCGCCGAAGATTTGATCGCCTTCGACGAGCGGATGCTGCTGTGGCGAGGCCGCCACATTCGCATGGTCGAACGAATGATCGGCGCAAAAATGGGCACCGGGGGCTCGCTCGGCGCCGCCTACTTAGCCACGACGCTCGACCGGCGCTTCTTCCCGGAGCTCTGGGAAGTGCGAACGCACCTGGGCAAAGGAACCTACTAAACGATGGATACACTCACGCAAGCCGTTCTGCGCGATCACTTTCCGACGCTCGACACCTCGACATACTTGGTGTCGCACTCGATGGGCGCTGCGCCGCTCGGGGCGAAAGATGCGCTCGCCGACTATTGGAACGAGTGGGCCAAAGACGGTCCGGAAGCTTGGGAACGCTGGCTGCCGCGTATCGGCGAAATAGCCGACGGGCTCGGCGAAATCATCGGCGCTCCGCACGGCAGCGTCTTTTTAGGACCGAACGTATCGGTGCTGCAGAGCGCGCTCGCGACCTGCGTGCAGTTCACGCCCGATCGCAACGAAGTGGTCTACGAAGCACTGCAGTTTCCGTCGCTGACGTACATCTGGACCGAATGGCAGCGGTACGGCGCGCAGCCGTGCATCGTTCCCTCCGACGACGGCCGAACGATCCCCACCGAACGAATCGTCGCGGCGATCACCGAACGAACGGCACTGGTCGTGCTTTCACATGCGTACTACGTTTCCGGCGCGCTCTGCGACGTGCGTGCCATTCAAGCGCACTGCAAAACGGTCGGCGCGCTGCTCTGCGTCGATGCGTATCAAACCACGGGTACGTATCCATATGACGTTACGGAGTGGGAACTCGACATCGTGACCGGCGGCAGCCACAAGTGGCTATGCGGCGGACCCGGCTGCGGCTGGATTTACGTGAAGCCGGCGCTTCGCGAAACGTTCGAGCCGGCCGTTACCGGATGGATGGCGCATGCGCGTCCGTTCAGCTTCGAGCCGGCACCGATGACGTGGTCGAACACGATGTACCGCTGGGGAACCGGCACGCCTACGATTCCGGGATACGTCGTTGCGAAGCCCGGCCACGATCTAATCAAGCGCGTCGGCGTACCAAAAATTCGCGAACACAACGTGCGACTGACGACGCGCATTTCCGATGAAGCGTTGGAGCGAGGTCTCACGGTCAACACACCGCTCGATGCCGCGCAGCGCACCGGTTGGATCGGCATCGATTTCCCTGACTCGCGTGCCGCCTACGAAAAACTCATCGAACGCCGCGTCTTCGTCGACTATCGTCCCGGGTGCGGCATACGGGTAAGCCCGCATTTCTACACGACCGACGACGACATCGCCGCCTTTTTCGAGACGCTTGACGAGGTACGGTAAGTTCCCGCCGCTGCAGCAATGATCGTCGATCACACCCGAATAGGCGCCGCATTCCGGCGCCTTTCGGTTCCGTTAGCCGTCTCGCAGCTCGGCGATCAGCTTTTGGGCGTCGTTGACACGATCGCGATCGGGACGCTCGGCACCGTCGCGCTTGCCGGCGTTACCGGAGCCAGCGCGATCTTTCTGGCCGTCATCTTCGCGATCAGCGGCTTTTGGAGCGGCCAAGGAATTATTGCGGCGCAGCGCATCGGGGCGCACGACATCGAGGGCTTCGCCAAAACGATTCGGGCCGGGTTCGTGGTGCCGTTCGCCTGCGCGGTGATCTGTGCCGGTTTGAGCTTATTTTTTGCGAGCGCCGCCGTTCACGCGCTGGTCCACAATCTCGCGAGCGCGCATGCGAGCGCCCAATACCTGACGCTGCGCTGCTTCTCGCTCGTTCCGATTGCAATCTCCGGTTCGCTAATTACCGGGATCGGTGCCGCGGGAAATCGCAAGCTCGGCATCATCGTCCTCGTCGTCATCAATGTCGTGCATATTCCGCTGCTCTTCATTCTGGGGTTGGGTTTTTTAACGCACCACCCGTACGGCATCGTCGGTGCCGGTCTGTCGTCGTTGCTCTCGGAAACCGTGGGAGCGATGTGGGCCATCGCGTACGTTGCTCGCCGCCCGATCTATCGCGTTTTCGCATCGTTACGCATCGATTGGCGACTCTCGATCGAATGCGCCCGTTTGGGTTTGCCCGAGTGCGTTTTTCTGATCGCCGTCTTTCTGCCCGACGTGTTCATCATCGGCATGCTTGCAGTGTTCGGCGCTACGGCGATCGCGGCGTTCCGAGCACTCAACGTCGTTTCCGACCTCACGTTTGTCGTTCCGAGCCCGCTCCAGGCGGCGACGCAGACGGTCGTCGGTCAGCGCTTGGGTGCCGGCGACGTGAGCGGCGCTCGCACGTTTTTCGCCCAAGCCAGACGGTTCGCACTCTCGATTACGGCCTTGACCGGAGCGGTTGCCGCTCTTCTTGCCTGGCCGCTCGCGTACGTTTTTACGCTCAACCCCCTCGTAGCATCGGCCGCCGCGCTTCCGCTGGCGGTGCACATGGCAACGCTGCCGATCAAAGGCTGGGCGATGGTGTCGATGGCGCCCATTCGAGCGTCGGGCGACACGCGGTTCTCCATGTTCGTCGGGCTTTTGACCGGCGCCGTCGTACTCCCGATTGCCTACGTCTGCATTTCGGTGCTGCACATCGGATTGTGGGGCGTTCCGATCGCGTGGATCAGCGCCTGGACGGCTCGCGCACTGCTGACGGCGATCAAACTTCGCGGCGAGTCGTGGACGCGCCGCGCGCTCATCACGGTCGGCTGACCGCTTTCGGCCGCAGGGTCTGCAGCCGGCATGCGTACAACCCAACGGCTATGCTTTCGATGCTGCGCGTTCTGGCGTTGGGCCTCTGGGTCGGTGCGATGACCGGCTTTGCTTTTATTTTTGCGCCGATTGCCTTTCACACGATCGGCCCTACCGCATCATTCGCGGCAACGATCGCCTCCAGCGTTCAAGCCATCACGATCTTCGGCTACATTTGCGCGGCGGTAGCCATAGGGGTATCGATCGTGCTAATGCGCGCAATGCCGCGGCGATCGTTCGCGATCATCGTGCTGGCGGCGATCATGTCGGCGCTCGGTTTCTACGAGTCGCACGCGATCGTGCCGCTCATGCAGTCGACGCCGCTGCAAACGCCGGCATATGACGCGCTTCACCGGCGCTCGAGTTCGATTTACAGCGTCGTCTTGATCGCGGGCCTTGCGGCGTTCGTTCTCGCCGCTTGGCATCGCGATCGCCGCATCAATTCGAGATGAACGTGTAGGTAAGGACGGACGTGTTTGGCGCGGTCGTTCCGCCGGATATCTGCACCTTCATATTGTTCACCACGTCGTACGGCTGCCGGCGCGGCGCGACGCCCGCGCCGGTGTCTACTAATTCGGTTCCATTGCCGGAAGTCGGGATGACCGTGAACACGGTGGAGTCGAAATTCATGCCGCTGCCCGAAGAGCTGTGTGCCATATCGACCTGATGCAGCAGCTCGTTTGACGGAGGTCCCGGCGCGTTGGCCGGATTGTTATTCGTGGAAACGTAGAGCTGCCATCCGACCGGACTTGCGGCGTTGGTAAAAATACTGACCTGCACCACATCGGTTCCGGTATTCGCGCTGTTGTTCGCGATGTTGCCGAAGTCCAAAAGGTTGCTGGCTTGAATGTACGTGCACGCCGAGGTGCAGTTCGGTGCCGCCGCGCCGCCGCCGCCTAGCGGACCTGGATCGGGATTCGGCCACACCGAGATGCCGAGCTGTGCCGAAAGCACGACCTGCATGTCGGTCGAACTGAACCAATTTTCCGCAGCGTTGACGCCGCCGTTTACGACGGTCGAGAACTTCGCCGTTTCGTTCACGCGATACGGCGCTTTCATCGCGAACGTGATGTCGAGCTTACCGCCCGGCGCGATCGTGCACGTGCCGCCGGAATTGACGATCGTAATGTTGCCGTTGGACGAGCCGCCCGTCGGATTCGTATACGTTGCCGCGCACTTGCTCCATCCGGAGCCCGAAAGCGTCGGAGCCGACGTGATCTGCCACCCTTGGCCGGTACCGCTGTTATCGCGCGCATCGGCGCCCGAGGTGTCTAAGTACGGAATCGTAACGACCGCCGAATTGATGTTATTTCCGGCGCTGCTCGTGTTGTCAATTTCGTACACGAATGAATTGCCGAACGTCGTATTGGTATCGGCGCCGATCTGCGGTGTGGTGTTGCTCGGAATCGCAGCCGGCGCGCCGTACGAGCCATCCTGAACGAATCCGGCGGTTGCCGCCACCGGGGTCACGGCAAGGTTAAATGCATGTCCGCGCGACCATCCGTTCCCGTTCGCACCGTGCGCGTACATCGTCCCGGTAATCGTTCCGCCGACGCCGCCGGTTACGATCGGCGTCGTAAACTGGAAGGTCGAACCTGGAGCGATCGAATTTTGCTCCACGCCTTGACTGCAAGCCGGCAACGCCGGCTTAACGGGCGGTGGGCTCAGCACCGGGCCATCCGCGGTTACGAACTGCGAGGCGCAAAGCCCGAACCAGTAATCGGTCGTGGCGCCGCCAAAGCCGGGCGCGTTTCCGAGATACTGCCAGCCTGCCGGGGTGAGGCCGGAGAAACTTGCCGGATTCACAACGCCGTTTGGAAGTTCGACGATCATTGCATCGAGGTAGTCTGGATTGGGATCCTGCGACACTGCGGTGTTCTGCACCGAAATCTGTACGGGATTGTTGGTATTGGTTCCCTCGGACTGCGGTGTAAACAGCGGCGTCATCAATCCGCCGTTCAGCGAATAGGCGGCGACGGCGGTTGAATCCACCGTGGCAATCTGGCCCACGAAGACGTTCTGCTGCACCGCCGGCGTCAGCGAAAACGGTGACGGCAAGTACGCCTCGACCGTAAAGTCGGTGTATCCGAACGACGCCTGCGGATCGTTGCGCACGTCGAGATAAATCGTCTGTGAGGTTCCCGGCGCGATCCCGGTGTTCGGATTAAGCGGCTTGAGGCAGATGGATCCGTTCGCAGGCAACGCAGGCGGACAGTTCGTCGCGTCGATCTGCCATTTCGTCGGACTGTTTGCATCGACGCTCGGCTGGACGGCGTAGCTTCCCGAGGAATACCCGGCGGGGAAAACGACGGCTAGGCCGGTCACCTTGCCGGACGCGCCGCTCGAACTGTTTTGCACCGTAACGGCGTAGACGTCGCTCGAGGTTCCGGCCTGCGTAAACGGTTGGTTCGTTGCATAGAGCGCGCCGCTCCACGCGCTGATTTGGCGCGGATAGTACCCGTGCTGTTCTTCACCCGCAGCGGCGCCGCCCGAGTAGCCCACGCCGTTCGGCGTGATGCCGAGGTGCGTGACGCTGGCGCTTCCACCGAACGTGTTTCCACCGCTGCCGCTATTGGTGAAGAATACCGGATTGCTCGACGCCGGATTGTTCGGAACCGACCATGCTAAACCGTCGTCCGGCAGCACGGACGTGAGCCCCGTGCATCCGCCGGTACACCGGTTCGATGTCGGCGCATTGTGGAAGGTCAAATTCGGGAGCGTAATCGAAGCGTTCATCGGCAGCGCCTGGCCTGCCGTCTGAGGGTAGAGGGTTAATCGGCTGCGCGTGGTCGTTCCGGTACCGGTCGTGAGCAGCGTGACGACCCAGGTTTGGCCCGCGGTGTCCACAACGGTTTCCGAATTGCAGTTGCATTGGAGCGTAATAGTTACGCCGTTGCTGCCGGTATCGAAGAACACGCCGGTAAGCGGGTCGCCGTTTCCGATGCCGAAATACGTGTCGCCGTCGTTGGTAAACTGCAGACCGCCGCCCGTGCTGCTTCCGAACGGAACGACCAGCGCGTTGCCGACGATCGACGTTCCGGCCGAATCGGTGAACTGCGTGATCGCGTTGTAGCCAAGCACCTGGAAACTTTCCGAAATCGGAACGAAACCTGTCGCGACGTCGTAGGCGTTTACCAAGTAGGTGTTCGGAGCGTAGTTGAGCGGCTGGTAGTTGTTCAAGAACGTATCGGTGAGCGACAAGCCGCCGGCATTGTTCGGATTGCCGCAGGCAACGTCGAACGATTGTGTGGCTTGATCTGCGTACACGCGGCCGTTCGGGTCGCTGATCGAGAAACAATAGAAGTCGTTTCGATTCAACCCCGACATGTTGATGTTGATTCCGCCCACGGATTGATCACTCGTGTTATCGAACGCGAAGCGAACGCCGGGGGTCGCCATGGGATTAGGGCCGGGCGACGGGTTCGAGCCGGTAACGGGCGTGAGATTGATCTGTCCGGTTCCCGCCGACGTCGTGAGCGCAACTTCGCTCTGCGCGACGCGACGCTGTGTGGTTTTGTCCCACACGACGATCGAATAGCCGGCGCCGATGTAGCTGCTCGTAATCGGCCATGCCACGGTGAGCGAACCACCCGGAGCGCTTTGTCCCACCGAGCTGTTGGGATCGCACAACCCTTTATTATTTCCCGGCGGCAGCGTGGAAGCCGGCGCGTAGTACACGCAGGCTGGATTGGTCGACGTTTGCTCGATGTAGACGACGTAATTATCCGACGACGGAAGCCCGACGGCGTTGATGTACGCGTACGTCGTTCCCGCACTCGGAATCACGAAATTCGTCGAAGGAATGCGCAGGGTGCTGTCCGCGTACGTGATCAGGCCGTTGGCCGAGCCGACCGTAATGTACACGACGGCAATCCAGGTATTTTTGGTCTGGTCGTATTCGCCGATGACGTAGGTGCCTTGGTTCGAGAGGGTGAGATTCGAATACGGCCCCCAGTAGTTGCCGCCGCCGCTGTTGATCGTATACGTGCCGCCCAGCGTTTGCGCGAGGTTGTTGCCGGCGTCGATGTAGTAGTTCTGAAGCGTATCCCCGTCGTGCAGATATCCTTCGACACCGCGCACCTTGATCGTGCATCCAACGT
>JALYTZ010000094.1 GCA_030854025.1 Vulcanimicrobiota bacterium | reverse complement strand
CCCTATTATCGCCCGATCTTGCAGGTTGCGCCGTTCCGGCGGAGTTGGCTTGTTTGTGCGACACGCATGACGCCGGTAAGCTGCTTACCGCCGCAAGAACCAACAAGGCACCGCCTCTTGCAACGATACTCCGGTGCGCGCTCATAACGGTACATTAAGCCGTTCGACGAGAAAATGCAACCTGCGGCTAGAGTGTGGCTTATGGTAAGGCTAAGTGGATGCGCACTCCGGATGACTACACATAACTGCCAAGCCCTAGCCTGTATATCGCGCTCTAGGGAACTCCAACATGGCTGAATCCTCTCCACTCCCTTTACCTTAGAGGCGCCGCCGCTTACTTCGAAGCGGAGCGCTTTTCGATTACGCGTTTGAGCGTGGCCATGGCGTTGAGCGCTTTGGGGAAACCGGCGTAGGGAATCAGCGTCATGATCGCTTCCACGATTTCGGTTTCCGTCAAGCCGACGTTGAAGGCTCCGTGCAGGTGCGTTTCAAGTTGGGCGTCGCAGCCGCCCATCGTTGCGAGCGAGGCGATCGCGACGAGTTCACGGTGTTTGAGATCGCCCTCGCGCGCATAGATTTCGCCGAATGCGAATTCGATAAGGTAGCGCGTGAAATCGGGTGCGAGGTTGTCATACGCGGCAATGAGATTGTCGGCGACTTTGTCGCCGTCGATCGCGCGCAGTAAACGCTCCCCGCGCTCGTATCGGTCCATGCTATTCCGAAAGCGCGGTCGTAACGATGCGTTCCTGTTCGACCACGTGCGCGCCCGGGTAGCCCTCGGACGGACTAGCCCGGTAGCCGCGGCCGATGTATTCGATGTCCAGCGAGTTGGCTTTGCCTTCGAGCAGCCGGCGCCGGATATACGCGCGCGCACCCATGTTCTTCGGCTCTTCCTGCACCCAAACGAGTTTCTTGAGTTTGGGATAGGTTGCGAGCAGCGTGTTGATATCGCCGACCGGAAGCGGCGCGAGCATTTCGATGCGCACGATCGCCGTCGATTTCAGCTTCTTATACGCGTCGTTTGCAATCAGGTCGTAATAGATCTTGCCGGTGCAGAGCACGACGCGCTCGATCGCGTCGCGATCCAACGCGCGCGGGTCGTCGAGCACGCCGCGAAAACTGGAAGTGCTCATGTCGTCGATGCTTCCGTACGCCGCTTCTAAGCGCAACAGCGACTTCGGCGTCATGACGACCAGCGGCACCGCCTGCGCCGAGGTTGCCTGCATGCGCAGCAAATGGTAGTAGTTGCCGGCGTTCGACGGATTGGCGACACGCAGATTTCCTTCGGCCGTGAGCTGCAGAAAACGCTCGAGCCGCGCACTCGAATGTTCGGGTCCACCGCCTTCGTATCCGTGCGGAAGCAATAGCGTCAGACGCGTGGTCTGTCCCCATTTCGCCTGACCTGCGGCGATCATTTGATCGACGATGATCTGCGCGCCGTTGAAAAAGTCGCCGTATTGCGCCTCCCACAAAACTAGTGCGTTCGGCATCGCCGTGCTGTAGCCGTACTCGAAGCCCATGCACGCGTATTCAGAAAGCGGGCTGTTGTGAATCTCGAACGAGGCCTTTGCATCGTGGAGATGCTGCATCGGCACGTAGTCGCGATTGCGCGCGGGATCGTGCCAGACCGCATGGCGGTGGCTGAACGTTCCGCGTTCCGTATCCTGGCCGCTAATGCGCACCGGCGTTCCACGTTCGAGTAGCGAGGCAAACGCGAGTGCTTCGGACATTCCCCAGTCGACCAGGCCCTTATCCCGAATCACGCCCTTACGCCGTTCGAATTGCGACTGCAGCTTTTTGTTGAGTGTGAATCCTTCGGGCACGGTGACGAGTTCGTCGCTCCATGCGAGCAGACGTGCTTTGTCGACCGGTGCAACCGGCGCACTCTCCACGCCGGGAACGTTGAGTTTGGCCAGGATACCGGCGACGTCGTGACCTTCGCCTTTGACTTTTTTGTGCGACTCCTGGAGCGTTGCCATCGCTTGCGCCGTCATTTCGGCTGCCTGCTCGCTGGTAATGACGCCTTGAGCGATCAGCGCGTTCGCGAACAGCTCGCGCACGCTCGGATGCGCTTTGATGCGTTCGTACATCTCCGGCTGCGTGTACGCCGGTTCATCCGACTCGTTATGCCCAAAACGGCGGTAGCCGATGAGATCGATCACGATGTCGCGCCGGAATTTTTTGCGGAAGTCCATCGCCAAGTGCACGGCTGCAACGCATCCGTCGACGTCGTCGGCATTGACGTGTACGATCGGCACGTCGAATCCTTTGGATAAATCGGATGCGTAACGCGTCGAGCGCGCGTCGCGGACATCGGTCGTGAAACCGATTTGATTGTTGGCGATGATGTGCAGCGTGCCGCCCGTCGTATAGCCGGGCAGCGACTGCAGGTTAAAGACTTCGCTGACGATGCCTTGCCCCGTAAACGCAGCGTCGCCGTGAATCAAGATCGGCGCGGCCTTTCCAAAGTCCGGATGCGGGATGACGCGCGAGTGATCGGTCTGCAGCGCGCGGGCGCGTCCTTCGACGACCGGGTCGACCGTTTCGAGGTGGCTCGGATTATTTACCAGCGTCACGGCAATCGTTCGGTTTTCGCCGGCTTCGTAGACTCCGGTTGCGCCGTGATGATACTTCACGTCGCCCGTTACGTCGTCGGCGCCGATTTGGCTGCGGTCGTTAGCGGCCTCGAATTCGGCGAAGATTTCTTCGTAGGGCATGTTGACGACGTGGGCAATGATGCTCAGCCGTCCGCGATGCGCCATTCCGAGCACCGCATTCGAAACGCCGTCGGCCGCCAGCATGTGCAGTATTTCCTCGAGCATCGGAATCATGATGTCGAGGCCTTCGCCCGAGAACGTCTTCTGCCCGAGAAACGCTTTGCGCAAGTACCGTTCGAACGCTTCCACGCGCGTCAGGCGCCGCAGAAATTCGAGCTTGCGTTCGTTCGTGAGAGCAACTTTATGACGCCCGGACTCGACCGTTTCGCGCAGCCATTCGCGCTGCTGCGTGTTCGAGATATGTTCGATTTCGTAGGCGATCGAGGATGCGTACGTTTCTTTGAGGTGCGGCAGAACCTCGGCGAGGGTCGCGCCTGGAACTTTCACGCGCAGCACCGAGGCGGGAATCGCCGCGAGCAGCGCGGGCGTCAAACCCCAATTCGCCGGCTCCAGTGACGGATCGCCGACGGGCGCGTTTCCAAGCGGATCCAATGTTGCAGCAAGTAATCCGTGCGTGCGATAGGCGGCGACGACGGCCATGCCGGCAGCGACGGCGCGCAGCATCTCTTCGGAGGGCGCACTCACCGGCTTGGCTGCGCTCGCTGCAACGATCGACGGCGCAGCGGACGTCTGCAGTGCCGTAACGGGGTCGGCTTGCAGTCCGAGCTGCGCGAAAACCGCATCGTAGAAGCCGTCGTTGCCCTGCAGCAGTTCGTCGACGCGCTTGAGATATTCGCCCGACTGCGCCCCCTGGATGACGCGATGATCGTACGTCGAGGTCATCTGCATGATCTTGCCGATGCCGAGCGCTTTGATCGATTTTTCGTCGAGCGCCGCGAAGCCGGCCGGATAGCCGATCGCACCTGCGGCCAAAATCGCGCCTTGACCGGCCATCAATCGCGGGATCGATGCGACCGTTCCGATACCGCCCGGGTTGGTCAGTGTCAGTGACGCGCCTTGCAGATCGTCGGCGACCAATTTATTGTCGCGAGCTTTGGCGACCAGCTCTTCGTATTTTGCATGAAAGCTTGCGAAGTCGAGTGAGCCGGCGTTCTTTATGACCGGCACGACGAGAAAGCGCGAACCGTCTTTGCGCTGCGAATCAACGGCCAGGCCGAGGTGAATGCCGGGTTCTACGCGTGCCGGTTTGTCGTTCTCACGACGGAAACTGTAGCTTATGAACGGCAGTTCGTTCGCCGCACGCACCAGCGCGTAGGCGATGAGGTGCGTAAACGAAATCTTTTGCGCGCGGCCCGCCGTTTTGAGACCCGCATTGAATTCCTTGCGGCGCGCATCCATCACGTCGACGGCCAACGTGCGGAAACTCGTCGCCGTCGGAATCGTAAGGCTTTGCTCCATGTAGCCGATG
>JALYTZ010000192.1 GCA_030854025.1 Vulcanimicrobiota bacterium | reverse complement strand
GGCTGGCTTCGTGCACGACGCCCGAAATCTCGATCGTTTCAGTTCCGTCGATCGACACGGTGCGATGCGAAACCGATTCGGCGGCAATATGATTGATGCGCCCGTGCTGTCCCCACGTTCCCCAGCGATCGTGTCCGGGTGGTCCGAATGCGGTCAACCCGCACGTCGTCACTAGCCCGCCGAAAAACGAGCGCTCGTAGGCTTTTCCGGATGGTGCATACACCGCGTCGCGCACCAGTCCAACCGGCGCTTGCCATGCGAGCGACGAACCGCGAAAAAACGCTCGCGGAATATCCAACGCACGATCCGGAATGCACTCGAATTCCAATCCCGCCGACGTGCGCACGAGCAGACCGCGCATGCCGCACGACGGCCCGTCGTCGTACCTGATCGCCGTTACGCCGGCAAGCTGTTCGGGACGGCCCAGCCGTGGATCGACGCTCAAAATTCCCACAGCATCGCGCGAGTCCAGGCGCCGCTGCAGCCCTGCAGTTTTACGGGTGCCGCCACAAAGAGACGCTTCGTGCCATCCATGACTTCGTCGGGGAAATACAATTCTTCGGTGATGAATTTCCCATTGCCGAGCATTGCGCGATGCGCGGGACCGGCTTTTGCCGGGTCGCCGTAGCCGCCCAAACTGACCGCATCGATTCCGACGCCCGCGACCCCACGTTCGACCAAAAAGTCAGCCGCCTCGCCGGTGAGCCATACGTATTGCGTGAGAAACGCTTTCGTGTTCGCGCGCTTGTGTCCGAAGCCGGTATTGAGCAGCGCGACGTCGCCCCGTTCGAGCGAACTCGCCAACGGTTCTACATCGGCTCGCTCGATCGCGGACCCGGCGGTCTTGAAGCGCAAATCGAAGATCGTTGCGGGCGCGACGTAGTTTTCGAGCGGCACTTCGTCGATGGTTTTGCCGTCGTCGAAAAAATGGTACGGCGCGTCGCAGTGCGTGCCGGTGTGAGTGCTGATCTCGACGATCTCTTTGTTGACGCCCTGCACCTGCTGCATGTAAAACAAGCGAATCTGCGCCGGGCGCGGATTGGTGTCCGGATACTGCGGGCAGTTCGTAAATACCGGCTGACTGAGATCGTAGATGCGTTTCGGCGTTGCGATCACGGTGCGCTCCGTTCCCAGAGATCTGCGAATGCGCTTACGTTCGTTTCGAGCGTGGCATCCATATCGCCGCGCCAAAGTGAATCCGGCAGCGATTCGCTGGAAAATATTTCGAGCGCGTAGTAGCCGGAGTAGCCGGTCGCGCGAACCGCGCGTACAATGGCCGCGTCGTCGATGGTTCCCTGCCCGAGATTGCGCCGGTCTGCGCCGGAACGCGGCCGCTCCCATTGACTGACCTGCACGATGAAAATACGATCGCCGCAGTCCGCGATAACCTTTTCGAGATGCGGCGTTTCGAAAATGTTCCAGGTGTCGACGCAGAGCCCGAGCGCCGGATGTCCGACCCGCTCGATGAGCTCGCGGCCTTTCTCGAGGCCCCAAAGCGCGGTGTCCGTGTTGAAGAGCACGGGATTGAGCGGTTCGAACGCCAGCCGCATGTGGTGTTTTTGGGCAATGCCCGCAAGCTCGTCGAATGCCTTTAGGCACCGCTCGTACACGCGTTCCGTGTTTCCGCCGGGAGCCGCGCCGGTGATCGCGACAAACGGGGTGTTTTCCGGCACGTGCGGTGAGATGCGTTCGATCGCTTCGCGAATATGACGGATGCGGTCTTCGGGTGCGGTGGGTTGCGGCGCAAGACTGTCCGGAAAAATCGAGTGCACCGTCGATTGCACCGAGCTGACGGTAAGGCCCGCCGGCACGATCGATTCGAGCTGTGGAGCGTAATCGTTTCGATCGAGTTTGAACTCGCACACCTCGATTGCCGCCGCGCCATGGGCCGCATAGCGCTCCACGTCCCGTTCGAAGGACCACGGCCACGTGGTGAATTCGCTGACGCCGAAACGGCTGTCGTTTTTCATTTACAGTTCCTCGTGAAGTTCGAGCACGCAGAAGCCCTTGCGGTCGAGCTGAACGGCAATGCCGTCGCGCAGCTCCTTGCCGCCCAAAGTCGATTCCAGCCACGCGCCACGCAGGCTGTTGAACGAACGGACTTTGTAACGCCCTTTCGGGCCGACATCCAGACGCATCGCCGACGTGGTCGTCCGGTCCGACGTGTTTCCGATGAAAATGGCGTACCGGTCTCCACGGCGCAAGCCGATCGTCACGGCGGAGTCACCGCTGATGCCGATCTTTTCGGTAATGTCGTCGTCGTAAAAATCGCTCGGCATCGACTGGTCGAATTCGAAATTCGCATACATGTGCTCTTCCGGCGTGCGCACGACGAACCAGGTCACGCGGCGCCCGCGCAAAAGCAGGTCGCGAACGCCGAGCCACTTCCATTCAGGGGCAAGCCGCGGATTGACGCTCGGCGCTCCACCCGACAAATCGAGCCCTGCGGCGCCTTCGATTGCAGCCCATAAGTAGCGCGGCGGAAACCACGGCGAGAGCATCATCCCTTGATTGGTGAGCGTTTCGCCGTGCAGCCATTCCGAAAATTGCCCGGGAACGGTGTTATTGCGGCGCGGGTCGTTCGAATAGTGCTTGAAGCTGGTGGAGAGCGCATACGCCATAAACTCGGAGTTGAAGCGCGCGGCGGCGAATGCAAACCAGAAGGTAACGCCGACCCAAACGCCGCCGAGCAAGCCATAGCCGTGCGTCGGTCCGTAGTTGATCGCATTGCGGGGCAGCGTATGGATCCCGGCATCGCTCCAAAATTCCGGAACGCTCATGCGGCTGATGATATTGGCGGCCGTTTCGTCCTCGGCTACTCCGAACATGATCGGGAACACCAAATCCGAGGTGACGTCGGTGTGCACGTCGCCGTTAAGATCGATATTCAAATAGTAGAGTCTGGTGTTAGAGTCAAAGAGATACGTATTGATCGCCGCGCGCAGCTGGACGGCATGATCCTTGAACTCGATCGCTTGCGCGTGTTTGCCTAATGCGTGAGCCATCTGTGAAATCGTGTTAAGCGCGGCGTAGCATTCCGAGTTCAGTTCGGTCGTCGCGCCCGATAAACGATAATTTTTGATAACGTTGCGCCACCCCACGATGCCCCAGTCCGACGTTCCCGTTGCGGTGCACCATACGAGTCCCTGATCGTTGCGCTGGCTGAGGATGTACCGCGCCGCCTTAAGGGCCTTCGGATAGACATCGCGCAAAAAATCTTTGTCGCCGGTCGTATTGTAGTGGTGCCAGAGCGCCAAAATGAGCAATGGCGTGTTGTCATTAATGTTGAGGCCGTAGTCGGCCGTCCGGCCGGTGCGTATGTCGTAGTACTCGACGACCATTCCCGAACGTTCCAAGTGGTCCGCGTACCAAAGCAGCGACTTGCGCGCGAAGTCGGGGGTAAAGTAGTCCACCCCAAATGCAAACCAGGCCGTATCGCGGCCCACGCTATTGTTCGAGCGGGTCGGATCGTTGACGAAACACCAGCCGGTTTGGGCGAGCGACTGGACGCGAAGCATATTTGCTTTGGCCCAAAGCACGCCGCGATTCACTTCCTGATCGGGTGTCATCACCACGGCAAGATCGAGGATTTTTCCGTAATGCTCGTTCGTCCGCTTCAGCGCGCGGTCGGCGGTCGGAAGCGCATTCAGCGTGCGCGTCATCCCGGCGCGTCCCTTGATCGAGAACGAAAGCGCGAACGTGACCTTCGCATTCTGATGGGGAGCCAATCGGTGGCTTAAATGAAAAATGCCGTTTGGTTCTGTCGATTCCTTAACGCATGTATTACTGAGTTTTCCCGGAAAGCGCGCGGCGATTATTTTTCCGGCGTCCAGCGTCGTCTCGTAACTGGCCGGTACGGCCGAACATGCGACACCGCGCACGACGGTTTTATCGGACTTGTTCCAGGCCAAGATCGCTCGGTGTTTCGGATCGTACGCCGTAGAGACGTCGTGATCGGTATTTCCGCGAAGCTGAAACGAAACGTACGTGGCGATGCGCTGTTCCTTGTCCGTATCGTTCTGCATTTGCAAGGTGTAGTACCCTGCGGGCGGATCGCACCGGTCGCCATCGGGTTCGCCGCAGAGCGCGAAGATATTTTCGCGCACCGTCACACCGTTGTTCAACTCGAAAATGTGCTCTTGATGATCGGGATGGATGACGAACTGGCCGGGCAGCGCGCTGAGCGGAATGCCGGTGTCCTCGTCCCAATGGTGCATGACGAGCGTGCCGATCAGCTTCTTCCCCGCTTCGATCGAATAAAACGTTTCGATCGCGCCCGTTGCTTTGATCGTCATCGTCAGCTTCGGCGATCCAAAGGTGCTTCCCGCGGCCATTTCGCTGTCCGCGATTTCGTAAACGGAGATGCGTTCGCCGGAGCCCGAAACCTTGGCGATCATAGGCTTCCGGACTGTTTGGTCATGCCGCCGTCGATGATGTACGTCGCGCCGGTGATGTAGGCGCCGGCGTCCGAAGCAAGATAGGCGCAGAGGTCGGCGATCTCTTCAGGTTTTGCCATGCGGCCCAGCGGAATCTCCGCCAGCAGCGTATCGTACTCGGGTTTGTCGTGCTTGAGCGCTTTATCCATCGGAGTGTCGACCGCACCGGGCGCGACGTCGTTTACGGTAATGCCGTATTTTGCCAGTTCGAGCGCAATCGTGCGCATCATCATTCGCAAGCCGCCTTTGGCCGCGCAGTACGGGGCGTTGGTCGGCATCGCCAGCTCTTCATGCACTGACGAGATGTTGACGATGCGGCCGCCGCGTTTCTGTTTGACCATCTGTTTGGCCGCACTTTGCGAGCACAGCCACGGGCCGGTCAAATCCACCGCGATCACTTTTTCCCACACCTCGAAGGGCATCTCGAGAAACGGATGTTTCTCTTCGATGCCGGCGTTGTTCACCAGGATGTCGAGACCGCCGAAGTGTTCGACCGCGGTAGCGATCATCGACTCGACTTCGTCTGCTTTGCTGATGTCGGCCGCGACGGCAACGGCTTTGCCGCCGAAGTTTTCGATGTGATCGACCAGTTCGCTCGCCGGTTTTTCGTTGCCGTAGTAGTCGATGACGACGGACGCGCCCTCTTGCGCGAAGCGTACCGAAATCGCTTTTCCAATGCCGCTGTCACCGCCGGTGACCAGTGCGACTTTACCGTTTAAACGCATCGGTTTCGCCTTTCTCTACCATAGGAAGTCGCGAGAAATCTGGGGGAAACGCGAATTCCAGCGCCCAATCGACAGCCACGCGCGCTTTTCGGTTTAGTCCGGGCAAACGTCCCAAATAGTACGTGCGCCACACCAGCCACGCGAGCCGGCCCGTAAGCATTGCACCGCCAGGGAGTTCCGCCAGCGCTTGCCGATCGCCGAGCGAGGCCATCTGCCCGAGCATCTTATAGTGGAATGGTTTCGTTTTTTTCTTGTGCAGCCGGCGTGTGATATTTTTCGCCAGTGTCGTTCCCTCGCGCAAGGCGTTTTGCGCCAGCGGCGGATACGTTCCGCCGCCTTCCTTCGGCACCGCGGCGCAGTCCCCGAGCGCCCATACGTGTTCGCAGCCGACCACTGCGAGATCGTCGCTTACTTTCACGGCGCCGTGGTCGCTGGTTTCGAGACCGAGCTGCTTGACCAGCGGAGACGGCTCTTCTCCGGCCGCCCAAATAACGGTTCGGCTTTCATAACGCTTGCCGCCGGAAACATCGATTCCGTCGCGATCCACCTTCGCTGCTTTGGCGCCGAGTTCGATGCGGATTCCACGACCGTGCAGTGACGTAGCCGCATACTTGCCGAATTTTTCGGGCAGATGCGAAAGCAGATGTTCTCCCTCCTGCAGCAGCACGATCTCAACGCCCGTCGGATCGATCGCCGTGTAGTATGGCAGCGCGCCCGATAGAAAGGCTGCCAGTTCGCCTGCAATTTCCACGCCGGTAAAGTTGCCGCCGACGACCACGAATCGGAGCAATCGATCGCGCTCGACGACGTCGTTCGTTGCCGCCGCGACTTCGAGCGCACCGATTACGCGGTTGCGAAGCTGCTCGGCGTCGCGCGCCGTCTTCAAGGGCACGGCGTGTTCCTCGACACCCGATACGCCCATCGTCGAGCTCGTTGACCCGAGCGCTAACACCAGCTCGTCGAATGGCAGCGTGCGCGTTTGACCGGTCATCGGATGGCGCACTGAAAGCGTTCGCGCGTGCGTATCCGCGCCGGTCGCTTCACCCAATTCGAACCGAATGCCGGGAAGCTGCGCTCGCAGCGGCTGCGTGATGTCGCGCATTTCAATCGAGCCGGTCGCCGCTTCCGGGAGCATGGGCGTAAACAGCAAGTAATTCTGCCGGCTGACGATCGTTACTTCTACCTCGCGGTTGCGCTTACGTAAATGACGCGCCGCACTTACTCCGGCGAAACCGCCGCCGACGATGACGACTTGGGCCGGCATCAGCGCCTCCTCAAGCTTACGACGACCGCAACGGTCGCAGCGATTGCGGCCGCCACGCCGATTGCGGTAAGTCCGCGCTTGGCAGCGCGGCCCGATTCGCGATCGGGATCGGGCATGTAGCGCAATTCAGGATATGCGTCATCACGATCGACGTCGCGATCGTCGATCGCCATCTTCAGAATTTGCGCGGGGTGCAGCGCCTGCCGCGAGGTCGTCTGCGTAATTTGTTCGCGGCAGCTGAATCCGTCGGCAACGATCAGCGTTTCGACATTCGCCTCGCGAACCGCCGGTAAGAGGACGCGTTCACCGACGGCCAGCGACACGTCGTAGTGCGAGGCCTCGAAGCCGAACGCTCCGGCCATGCCGCAGCAGCCGGTGTCCGGCGCTTCGTACTGCAAACCCATGTCGTCAAAGAGTTTTGTCTCGGCCGCTCGATCCAGCACCGACTTGTGATGGCAGTGCTCGTGAACGACGGCTTTGCGGTGCAACTGCGGAGGCTTATAGTGCGGAGCCTTCTTCACCAAAAACTCGCTGAGCAAGAACGTCTGGGCTTGCAGGCGTTTCGCGTCTTCGTCGCTGCCGAGCAGATCGTTCATTTCATCCCGAAACACGGACACGCAGCTTGGCTCCAGACCGACGACGCAGGTGCCGGCGCGAATTTGCGGTCGCAGCGCCGTCAAGATTTCGCGCAGCATGGTTTTCGCCAGGTCTAGCATGCCGTAATCGTAGAGCGGACGTCCGCAACAGAGTTGAACCTTCGGAATCGTGACGTGGAAGCCGGCATCTTCGAGCACTTCGACCGCGGCCTGTGCCGTCGTCGGATGAAAGTGATTGTTCCAGGTGTCGGGCCACA
>JALYTZ010000089.1 GCA_030854025.1 Vulcanimicrobiota bacterium | reverse complement strand
GCACGCGCACCATCACGCGTCACGATTGCGTGGAAGGCTGGAGCGCCATCGCGCAGTGGGACGGCGTGAAGCTGGCCGACGTGCTGGCCATCGTCGAGCCGCGCCCCAATGCGCGCTACGTCATCTTCCATTCGATGGATATCGACCAGCAGAACGCTCCGTACTACGAAAGTTTGGACCTGCGCCAAGCGCGGCACCCTCAGACGCTGCTGGCCCTGCGGATGAACGGCCGGCCGATTACGCCCGATCGCGGAGCGCCGGTACGCCTCCGGGTGCCGCTCCAGCTCGGGTACAAAAGCGCGAAGTGGGTGCGGCGGATCGAAGTGGCCGCAACGCTGTCCTCGGCTTACGGCGGCCGCGGCGGGTACTGGGAGGACCAAGGCTACGAGTGGTATGCCGGAGTCTAGCATTTCTGCCGATAGGTTAGAATATGCGAAATTTTTCACGCGCGCGGCTGCTCGCGTCGGCGACCGCAATCGAGCTGCCGGCCTACAAGAGCGGTTTCGTCACGTAATAAGAACGTGCGCTTTTCATTCGTCACCCGTTTTACGCTGGTAACGGCACTCGCTTCGATTAGCGTAGCGCTCATTTTGTCGTTCGTGCTGACGGCTGCGCATGCGCGCTCGGTGCAGAACGACCTCATTGCCAATGCGATCGGCCAGGCCAGCGCGCTTCTGACGCCGGCGATGGGCAAACTCGACCCGAAGACGCATCGTTCCGGGGATGCCATCGCGCAGATCGCGCAAGCGGCCTCTCAGATCACCAGCTTCCAGCAGTTCGTCAGCGGCATGCGGGTGTACTGGCCCGACGGGAAGGCGATCTATCCGCTCGGTGCGGCGCAGTCAGTCGCGGGCGTGAGCCGGGCGCTCGGGCTGCAGCAAGTCTATCGCGCGCCCTCGCAGCAGGTGGACGGCCAAGAATCGTTTACGGCGTATTCTCCGCTCGGCAATCCCGCCGGAAACGATTACGTTGCCGTCGTTGCGCTCGACTTTTCACCCGGCCAAATGGCTAGCCAAACGCTGGGCGAGCGGCGTTTCGTGATCGGCTCGACGGTTGGCGCGTGCGCGCTCATCTTTCTTTCGCTGCTGGCGCTCGCGCTTGCGGCGCAGCGCGAACTCAACCGTCGCCAGCGGCTCGCCGACGACACCTTCACGCAAACGATGAGCGGCCTGGCCACAATCGTCGACAAGCGCGATCCGTACACGGCCGGTCACTCGCTGCGCGTGGCCGCGTATGCGAAACGGCTCGCCCAATCGATGCGGCTCGATCGCGCGCTGATCAAGACGATCGAGAACGCGGCGCTGCTGCACGATCTCGGAAAGATCGGAATTCCCGATGCGGTTCTGTTAAAGCCGGCGCGTTTCGACGATCGCGAACGCTCGATCATCAAGTTCCATCCGGAGATTGCGGGTGAAATTTTGGCGGGCGTCGAGGCAATGTGCGAGGTCATACCATGCATCGTTCACCATCACGAACGCTGGGACGGCGCCGGCTACCCGCAGCAGTTGTCTGCCGAAAACATTCCGCTCGGTGCACGCATCATCAGCGTAGCCGATGCGTACGATGCAATGACGACCGATCGGCCGTACCGGCGGGCGCTTTCGGTTGAAGTCGCGCGCGCCGAACTGCTGCGCGTCGGCGGTACGCAGTTCGACCAGAACTGCGTGTGCGCGTTCATCGATCTGATCGATGCCGGCGAAGTCGTTCCGCCGCCGCCTCTGAGCGAGACGGTATCGCTCGACGGCATGTTCGGCGCACAACTCCCCTCGCTGAAAGCACCCGTTTAGCGTTTAAAGCGCGCGCAGGCAAGGCGTATCATCACGTATACGTATCGGCGCCGTCCGGCGCGATTCGCATGTTCTTCTCCCGAGCCAGCGCGATCCAGACGCCGGCAATCACGAATGCCGCACCGGCTAGCTCGCGAACGCCGAAGGCTTCGCCGCCGAAGACGATGCCCACGATCACCGCAAGCACGGGGATGATGAGGGCCGAAAGGCCGACGATCCACGCTTCGATGCGCTGCAGCAGCCAAAGATTCAAAAAGAACGCGATGCCGCTGCCGAAGACGGCGAGATACAAGACCGCGCCGATCGACTGCGGCAAGAGCGCGCGCGAAACGTCGGGACGTTCGACGATCGCACCGAGAATCGTCATGACGACGCCGGCCAGCAGCATTGCCGGCGGCAGAACCACGATCGGGTCGACGTCCGAGTGCCGTTTTGCATAGACGTTTGCAAATGCCGACGACGCGGCCGCGCCGATCGCGGCAAGCGCAAACCAAAACGAACCGCGCACGTCACCCGCAAGCGAAATGACGGCCACGCCGGCGAACGCGAGCAGCGCGCCGATCCAGGTTCGTACCGTCGTCCGCTCGCCGATCAGGTAGTGACCCATTGCGAACATGAAAAACGGAAGCACGCCGAAGAGCACGGCCACCAAGCCCGAACTCAAGCGCGTTTCGGCCGTATACGTGAGCATGTAGTTCAGGCCGAACAAAAACGTCGCGAGCAGGACGATGAGCTTCCACGGCATCGTGCCGCGAACCGGGAGCTTTCGCATGGAGACGGCCACCGCATAGAGCACGAGCCCCGCAACCACGAATCGCAGTCCGGCGCCGGCAATCGGCGGAAGATACTGCAAACCGATTTTGATCGCCAGCCAGGTCGTGCCCCAAATCGAGCACATGAAAATATAGGCGAGAACGGTCGCCGTTCGGACATTCATAAAAGCCATCACATCCGGAAAACGCCGTACTTCGTGTCCGGAAGCGGTGCGTGCGCGGCGGCGTCCAGGCCGATCGCGATTACTTTCCGCGTGTCCGTCGGATCGATGATTCCGTCGTCCCACATGCGCGCGGTTGAGTAGTAGGGGCTGCCCTCGCGCTCGTATTTTTCCAGAATCGGCGCTTCGAACGCGGCCTTGTCTTCCGCCGAGAGGTCGCCCTTGACGGTCGAGAGCACGCTGGCCGCCTGCGGCCCACCCATCACGGAGATGCGCGCGTTCGGCCACATCCACAGTTGGCGCGGCGAATAGGCGCGCCCGCACATCCCGTAATTGCCCGCGCCGAAACTCCCGCCGATGACGACGGTGAATTTGGGCACTTCCGCGCAGGCGACGGCCGTGACCAGTTTTGCACCGTCTTTGGCGATGCCGCCGTTTTCGTACTGTTTGCCGATCATAAACCCGGTAATGTTCTGCAAAAACAGCAGCGGCGTGCCCCGCTGCACGCACAGCTCGATGAAGTGCGCGCCTTTCAAAGAACTTTCGCTGAACAGAATGCCGTTGTTGGCGACTATGCCGATCGGATGGCCTTCGATTCGGGCGAAACCGCAGACGAGCGTGGTGCCGTAGCGCGCCTTGAACTCGTGCAGTTCGGAGCCGTCGACGACTCGGGCGATCACGTCGCGCACGTCGTAGCCGATGCGCGCGTCAGCCGGTATCGCGCCGTAGATTTCCCGCGGATCGAACTTTGGAGGGCGCGCCTCGATGGCATCCCACTGCCGCGGATTTTCGCGATGCAGGTTCGCCGCGATCGAGCGCACGATTCCGAGTGCCTGCATGTCGTCGTTCGCAAAGTGATCGGCAACGCCCGAGACGCGCGTGTGCACGTCGGCGCCGCCGAGTTCTTCGGCGCTCACGATTTCGCCGGTGGCGGCTTTCACGAGCGGCGGACCACCCAGAAAAATCGTGCCCGTGCCGTTGACGATGACCGTTTCGTCCGACATGGCGGGCACGTACGCGCCGCCTGCCGTGCACGAGACCATGACGGCTGCGATCTGCGGAATTTTTTTGCCCGACATGCGCGCCTGATTGTAGAAGATCCGTCCGAAATGTTCGCGATCCGGAAAAACGTCGGCTTGCAGCGGCAGAAACGCCCCGCCGGAATCGACCAGGTAAATGCACGGCAAGTGATTCTGTTCGGCAATTTCCTGTGCGCGCAAATGTTTCTTGACCGTCATGGGATAGTACGTGCCGCCCTTAACGGTTGCGTCGTTCGCGACGATAGCGCAGTGCTGGCCTTCGACCACGCCGATGCCGGTGATCATGCCGGCGGCCGGACAATCCCCGCCGTACATGCCGTTTGCGGCCAGCGCAGAAAATTCCAAAAACGCCGAGCCCGGATCGACGAGACGGTCGACGCGTTCGCGCGCCGTGAGCTTGCCGCGTTTGCGGTGCTTCGCCACCGCGTCGGGACCGCCGCCGTTTCGCGCGCCGGCGAGCGCCTCGCGCAAGTCGGCCACGAGTCCGTCCATGCGTTCGAAGTTCGCGCGATACGCTGCGCTATTCGGATCGAGCCGGCTCTCCAGTTCACTCATCGCTGGCGCGCTTTCGTTGCTCCGGCGATTTAATCCCATCCTAACTGCGTGGCGCACGCAAGGCGCGGCGTTTCCGTTACACTGATACCATGATAGCGACCGCATCTACGCATACCGATGTGGCCGGCATTAATCGGCCGGCCGGAACGCTCGACGCGGCAACCGCGCTCGTTCCCTACCACGGACCGTGGAACCCGCGCTTAGCCGCGCACCTCCTGCGGCGCGCAGGTTTTGGCGGCTCGCCCGATCAGATCGCCGCAGCGGCGAACCGCCCGATGCACGACGCGGTGGAAGCGCTGATTCATTTTCCGGCGGTTCCGCCGGCATCGCCCGACGCCTACGATCCTGCTCCCGACGTCGTCGCCTTTTACAAGAGCGGCGGATTTCGAGGCGCCGACGACATGGCGAAGCGCGATTTTCGCAAAGGCATCCGCAAGAAGGAGCGCAGTTCGATTCTCGCGCTGCAGTTGTGGTGGCTCAATCGCATGCTCACCACGCCGGCGCCGCTGCAAGAAAAGATGACGCTCTACTTCCACGGACATTTTACGACGGCCGCAATTCAAAAGGGCGTTTCTCCGGCGATGGTCTACAATCAGAACGATTTGTTCCGCCGTAACGCGCTCGGCAATCTGCGCGATCTCACGTGGGCGGTTTCGACCGACCCCGCGATGCTGCTGTATTTGGACAACGCCAAAAACGACGCGACCCACCCTAACGAAAACTACGCACGCGAACTCATGGAGCTTTTTACGCTCGGCGTGGACCACTACTCCGAAAACGACGTGCGGGAATCGGCGCGCGCGTGGACCGGATGGAAACTCAAACGCTTCGGCTCCGCGGCGCGATTCGTGCCGGGCGCTCACGATTCCGGGATCAAGCGTTTTCTCGGACACACCGGCAATTTCGGCGGCCAAGATATCGTGAACGTCATTTTCGGGCAGCCGCAGTGCGCGACGTTTTTTGCGTCGAGCTTATTGAATTTCTTCGTCTACAACAATCCCGAGCCGCAGCTCGTGGACGCGCTTGCCTCGGCCATCACGAAACATTCATACCAGCTCGCGCCGGTGCTCTCGATGCTGCTGCAAAGCAACGTGTTCTATTCGAACCGCGCCTATCGAGCGCTGATCAAGAGCCCGGTCGAATATCTCGTCGGCACCTACAACACCTTGGGTTTAACGCAGATCGAGCCGGTTGCGCTGGGTGCGCTCGCGCAGATGGGGCAAGTCCTCTTTTATCCGCCGAACGTTGCGGGCTGGCCGGGCGGCTCGAATTGGATGACCAGCCAAACGACGATCGCGCGCGAAAACTTCGTCGCCGGTTTGGTGAATTCGCAAGGCTCCTCCACGGCATCGTGGATGTCGAACGTGCCGATGCAGGCGCTTCCGGCAGCTCAAACGCTGGTAAATACGATTCTGCACGGCGACGCGTCGCCGCGCGGAACCGCCCAGATCGCCGACTATCTCAACGGCATCGGAACCTCGGCGCTCGGCACGCTCTCGGGCGAGAATTTTTCGGAGCGCGTTCGCGGCGCGGCATATCTTACGATGGCCATGCCGGCCTACCAGCTCAATTAGCGTAAAGGCGAGGAATTGCAACGATCATGAAACGTTCGAAATTTCTTCTGGGCTCCCTAAGCGGGCTCACTCTAACTGCAAGCACGCAGAGTATTTTTGCGCGAGCGTTGGCGCAAGCACCGCTCCCGGGTTTGCCGGGCGGTGAGGATCGCGTGCTGGTCTTGGTAAATCTGCAGGGCGGCAACGACGGTTTGAATTGCGTGGTACCGCACGGCAACGCGGCGTACTATGCGGCGCGACCGCGCATCGGCGTGCCGCAAGGGCAAGTGCTCGGCATCGACGCGCAGATCGGTTTGAATCCGACGATGCGTTCGTTCAAGGGAATGTACGATAAAGGCATGGTCGCCATCGTTCAGGGAGTCGGCTATCCAAACCCGGATCATTCGCATTTTCGTTCCACTGAAATTTGGCAGACCGCCGCGCCGGATCGTTACGAACACACCGGCTGGCTCGGACGGTATCTCGACGACGCGGACGTTTCGAAGACCACGCTCTT
>JALYTZ010000160.1 GCA_030854025.1 Vulcanimicrobiota bacterium | reverse complement strand
GCGCTTCTATGTTCCAATCGCGAAAAGCCGGATCCAGCCAAATGTCGTTCCAGCCGTAAAACGTCCGATCGGCGTCTGCATGGTGGCGGCCGAGTCGCTCGCGCAAGTCCGTCGATTCGTAGACGGTTTTCGCGGCTACGATGCTTTGCACGGAAAGCTCCTCGACGAACACGTGCGGCGCTTCCAGCACGATGCCGCGCACGCCGGCACCGTGTTCCGCGGCGTAGATCAATGCAATCGAGGCGCCGTCGGAGTGGCCGATGAGTACGCTGTCCCGCACCTCGCACCGCTCCAGCAGCTCCGGCAAAACGACGAGCGCTTCATCGTGCATGTAGCGCGGCGTTCGCTTCTCCGCCAGCACGTCCGAACGGCCGTTGCCGTACCGCGAATACACGAGCGCCGGCAGCCCGGTCCGGGCGGCTAACGCTTGGGGAAACTCCCGCCACGCACTGACCGAGCCGAGTCCCTCGTGAAGCAGCACGAGCGTGGGCGCGTCGGCGACTTTTCCGGCAATCCGTACGACTTCCAGTTCGCGCTTTCCAACGTTCATCGCGCAGGCTACGGGAGCCGTACGCGCCGGCCCTGCGCGACAATGAGCGTACGCGTACTGCGGTTTGCTGCGCTACCATAGTAGGCGTCAAAGCCGTAACGAAATGAGGTGCGCCTTGGACGTCGCCGTAGCCGACCGGCTGCAGTTTGCCTTTACGATCATGTTCCACTACCTGTTTCCAATTGGAACGATGGGCCTTGCGCCGTTCATCGCGTGGTACGTGCAGCGATCCGACGATGCGGCGGCTCGATTTTGGACGAAAATTTTCGCGATAAATTTCGCTACCGGCGTCGTGACGGGCATACCCATGGAGTTTCAGTTCGGAACGAACTGGGCGGCGTTCTCGGCAAAAACCGGCTCGGTTATCGGGCAGCCGCTGGCGATGGAAGGGGTGTACGCGTTCTTCCTCGAGTCAGTATTTCTCGGAATACTTCTCTATGGAAAACGGATAGTATCGCCGCGACTCTACGCGCTCTCTGCGATATTCGTTTGGCTTGGCGCCTGGCTTTCCGGATTTTTTATCGTCGCGACCGATGCGTGGATGCAGCATCCCGTCGGCTACGTTCTCTCGCACGGACGCATTGAGTTGCGCAGCCTGAGCGCCGTACTCTTGTCGTCGTTCGCGTGGTGGCAATATGCGCACGTGCTTGCCGGTGCCTTGATCAGCGGCGGATTTATCGTCGGTGGCGTAGGCGCATTTTATCTGCTGGCCCGTCGCGACGAAAGCATCGGCCGCCGATTTTTACGCGACGGCGCAATCGTCGCGTTAGTCTTTTCAGTGCTCGCCGTCTTTCCGACCGGCGATCGCAATAGCGCGGACGTCACCCACGATCAGCCGATAAAGCTGGCCGCCATGGAGGGACTGTTCGCATCGGCTAATGACGCGCCGCTGGCGATCATCGGCATGCCGGATACGAAAAACCGCCGGCTCATCGATCCCATCTTCGTGCCCGACGTCTTGAGCTTTCTGGCGTACGGAAACATTCGCGCAAACGTGAAGGGCCTGCGCGCGTACGGCACGGAGCTGTGGCCGCCGGTTGAGCTGACGTACTACGCGTATCACGTGATGGTCGGTCTCGGCACGATCTTCGTCGGTTTAGGCGCGCTGGCCGTGTTCTTTCTCCTGCGCAAGCAACTCGAACGAATGCGCTGGCTACTGTGGCTGCTGATGCTTGCGATGCCGTTTCCGTACATCGCCAACGAAGCGGGCTGGGTCGTCACCGAAGTCGGCCGTCAGCCGTGGATCGTCTACGGTTTGATGAAAACCGGCGAAGGCATATCGACCAACGTAGCAGCGGGCGAAACGGTGTTCACGTTAGTCGGCTTCGCCGGAATGTACTTCGTACTCGGAACGCTGTTCGTGCTGCTGGTCTTGCGCGAAATCGGTATCGGCCCGGCCGGCAACGGCGCGCCGGTCGTTGCCACGGCGGAGAGCTCCGCATGAGCATCGCCGGATTTATCCTGCTCGCGATCATGATTACGGCGTACATCGTGTTAGACGGGTACGATTTAGGAACGGCCGCGATTACGCCGCTCATTGCGCGCACGGGCAAAGAACGAGCAGCTTCCATGGAAAGCATCGGCCCGTTTTGGAACGGCAACGAGGTGTGGCTGATTGCGGCCGGAGCGTCGCTCTTCGCGCTATTCCCGCAGGCGTATGCGTCGTCGTTCTCGGGCTTCTATCTCCCATTCATGGTGGTGCTGTGGCTGCTGATGTTTCGCGGGATCGCGATGGAGCTGCGCAGCCATTTCGCGAGCGAACTCTGGCAGAACTTTTGGGATTTCGCGTTCACCGCGTCCAGCGCGCTGCTGATCCTGCTCTTCGGCGTCGCGCTAGGCAACATCGTGCGCGGCGTGCCACTCGATGCGAACGGCTACTTCCCTGGAACGTTCGCATTTTTGCTCAACCCCTACGCGCTCGCGATCGGCGTGCTTGCGTGCGTGTCGCTTGGCATGCACGGCGCGGCGTGGATTCTCATTCGCATCGACGGGCCGCCAGCAGAACGCAGCCGTTCGCTGATCCGCATCTTGTGGTGGATCGTGCTCGTACTATACGTCGCGGTCTCCGTTGCGACGGTGCTGCAGCACACCGGACCGAATACACGCGCGCTGCCCGACTGGCTCGCGCTATTGCCGGTGATTACCGTGCTAGCACTAATTGCCGTCCGGTATTGGAGCGCCAAGGGCGCGGTCGTTCCGGCGTTCGCTGCGTCGAGCGTATTTTTGGCGGCGCTGTTTGCCACGGCCGCCGCAACCATCTTTCCCTACATCCTGCCGGGCTATCCCGCGGGACACGGCGGGCTCAGCATCGCGAGTGCCGCTCCGTCGCCGGTTGCGCTCGCCTCGGCGCTGACCGTAACGATCGTTGGCTTGTGCATCGTCGTCGCGTACACGCTAGTCGTGTCGAAGCGGATGATGCGCAAAATCGTACTCGGAGAAGACTGAGGCGACGGCTGGAATCGAACCAACTCATGGCGCTTTTGCAGAGCACCGCCTTCCCACTTGGCAACGTCGCCTTAAGACACCGGCGCAAGCCTATTCAAGCAAAGGCCGCGGGAGTACCTCTCCCGCGGCCCATCGCGCCCGTTGTTGAAACGCTTGCGCGCCTTAGTAGTGGGAAGCTTGGCGACGCGCCGAGAGCAGCCGAACCTTGACAACCGAGCCCTGCGAAACCGACATGTTCTCGCGGCTATTTCTGGCGACGATGTATCCGCCCGCAGCGCCGGCTAAGCCGCCCAAGTTCGTGTGCAGCACGCTCTTGCCGATGGCATTGCCGACGAGCATGCCGATCACGGCGCCGCCCGCTTCTTTCAGCGTGTTGTTCTTGGTCTTGGCCTGCATGCCGGTGACGATACCGTTCACCGCATAGTTCGCGCCGCTACCCGAAACGTAACGATCGAACGTGATCTGCAGCTTCGCCGAACGCCCTTGGCCGGCATGAACCACATTGGTCACGTGACCGTACAGACGGCCGCCGCTGACAGCGCCGCTTCCGTCGGATGAAGAAATGTTAGTCAGCACGACCGGTTGGCCGACGTACGCCGACTTCGTATCGATCGTCTGCGACATCGTGCCGCTCAGCGTGGTGCCGGCGGTCGGGGCGGCTGAGGCCACCTGCGCCGTTGCCAGGGTTGAGACCGCCATAACCGCGGCCAAAAGAAGAGTGCGCATTGCTAGTCCTTTCGTGGTTTCTCGAACAAACGGAACCATTGGTTTGCCTAGTTGTACCCAGGCAAGCGCCTATTTCATCCGCTGCCCTGGAGAGGCGTTTTGCGCCTTCGACCAATCAACGTATCCTGCTCGCTCGGTGTTACCAATCCCATTTACGGGAACGAGCGACGCATGCTTAAACATCTTGCAGCCGGCGTTGCCGCGGGGGCCGTCGGAACGATGGCTCTGGACATCACTACGTATATCGATATGGCCGCGCAGGGTCGCAAGCCCAGCGATGTGCCGGCGCAAGTCGTCGAAAAACTCGCCGCAAATGCGGGCGTCTCGCAACTTTCGACGCCCGACGATCAAGCCGATGAGAAGACGAAGAACCGTCGCTCGAGCATCGGCTCGCTGCTCGGCTACGGCGTCGGTTTGAGCATTGGCGGTGTATACGGGCTATTGCGCCCGAGGATGCGCTTCATTCCGGTGCCGCTGTTCGGCATTGCGCTGGGTGCCGCCGCGATGGCCGCGTCCGATGTTCCGGCGACAAAACTGCAGGTTACCGATCCATCGACGTGGTCGAAGTCGGCTTGGATGAGCGACATCGTGCCGCACGTGGTCTACGGCGTGGTCACCGCGATTGCATTTGAATCGTTTGCCTGATCCGATGTAAAGGCAACGCCCCGGGCCGAGCCTAAACTGGCGCGGATGAGAGCTTTTGCAATCGTTGCCGTTGCCGTTATTGCGGCGCTGTTTTCGTTACCTGCCGGTGCGCACGTTGCGCCGAGCATGCGCAGCGTGCTTCAGGCCGTGTTTTCGGTGCGCGATTTTTCGGACGTCTCGATTTCACCGCATGGTGACGCGCTTGCATGGGTGGAACGGTCGCGTCCGGGCGGCCTGAGCAATCCGACGATGCGCAGCGCGATTTACGTGCAGCGAATCGGCAGTCCGGCGGTCCGTTTGACCGCTGGGGACGGCAAAGCGTTTTACGACGAAGGCGAGCCCATTTGGTCGCCCGATGGAAAGCACATCGCATTTTTCTCTGATGCGGCGAGTACCGGCACGCCGCAAATCTTCTTGGCGCCCGTTTACGGCAGCGGCGTTCGCCGCCTGACGCATTTGACGGGCGCGGCGCAGGCGATACGTTGGGCGCCCGATGGCGCGTACATAGCGATGCTCTACATCGCGCATCCGCACCGCAAGTCGGGTGCGTTAGCTGCCGGCGCGCGCAAGGTCGGCGTCATCGGCTCCGTGACCGACGAGCAGCAGCTCGCAATCGTCAACGCTACAAGCGGAGCGGTTCGCGAAGTGACGCCTGCCAACGCCTACGTGTACGAATACGGCTGGTCGCCGGATTCGAAACGCCTCGCGTACACGTATGCCTACGGCAACGGCGATAACAATTGGTGGATCGCGCGCTTAGCCGCGAGCGATCTGCGCGGGCATCATCGAGATCTGTTGCGGCCATCGTTTCAGATCAACGATCCGCAGTGGTCGCCCGACGGACGCAGCGTCGCCGTGATCGGCGGCCTTATGAGCGACTTTGGATCGGTCGGCGGCGACGTGTATCTGGTCGACCCCGCGTCGGGAAAAGCGCGCGA
>JALYTZ010000158.1 GCA_030854025.1 Vulcanimicrobiota bacterium | reverse complement strand
GCATGGGGACGAGGCTGGCGGCGACGATCCAGGGCGAGTCCGGGATGCGCAGCGCGATCATTGCGATGAAGAACGCTCCGATGACCGGGACGAGGAGCGGCCCGCTGACGCTTCCCAGGTCTTCGGTTCGATTGACGAGCGAAGCGACGGCGGCAAAAAGCGTCGCGGTTTGGAAAAACGCCAGCACGAAGAAGACGAAAAAGCCGATTAGCTCGATTTCGGAGACGTCCCCGATCGAAAACTGGAACGAGGCGCCGTTGCCGGCGACCGATCCGGCCGGACTCCCGCCGGCCGCGAAGGTGACTAGTAGCCAGACTGCAAGCTGTACCAGCGCAAGCGTCACCGACGAAAGAATCTTGCCGGCCAGCAGCGCGGTGGGGCTGACCGACGCGATCAGCAGTTCGGCAATGCGGCTGGTCTTCTCTTCGGCCACCGAAGCCATGATGAGCTGGCTGTTTAGCATGATGAGCAGATACAGCAAAAACAGTAGCAGGTAGGCGATCGTGCGCGCGTTATCGGATTGCGCGACGCTGCCGAATTTCGAAGCGACCGTTTGAATTGAAACCGGAATCGCGACCAATCCCGCAATCCGGTTTTGAGGCAGGTTCGTCGCTAGCTGGATATTGAGTGGAAGCAAATCGCGTCGCAGAACCGCTGCCTCGATGTCTCCAGGATCGGAGGCGTACGCGGTAACGCGCAGCGAGCCGCCTCGCGTCTCGAGGGCGACGATCGCTTTGGCTCCGTTGCGATGCAGATCCGCGAGGGACGGCCGCCGAACCGCACCGCTGACCCCCACGACCGTGAAGTCTTTTTTCAGCAGCGCTTCCGCTTTTTGCGTCAGCAGCGGATTGCCGGCCAGAACGATTTTTTTGGCTTGCGTCTGATAGGCGGACTCAACCAGTTGCGGCAGTTTGATGAGCGCGAAGATGCCGAACGCGCCGATGAGTAGGCCGATCAAAAAAATGCGCGACCGAAGCCGGCGCGTTACTTCAGAAGAATAGACGGTGATGAACTCGTTCACGCCGGCTCCTCGATCGTGCGAATATAGATGTCATGCAGCGACGGTTCGATCGCCTCGAAGCGCGTGATTGCATCGGCCGCGACCAGCGAGCGCAGGAGCTGCGAGAACGAGGTCGAGCGCGGGACGGCAAAATCGAGCGAACCGTTTTCCGAAATCATCGCGCTGCCCGGAATGCGTTCGAGAATGGCGCGCACGCTGGGCGAGGGAGGCGCAACGCGGATCGTCTGCGTCGGAAAGGCGGCGCGCAATTCGATCAAGCTGCCCGAAGCCCGATTCTCACCCGACGCAATGATGCAAAACCGGTCGCACAACGTTTCGAGCTGCCACATCTGATGCGAGGAGAGCACCAGCGTGGTGCCGCTTCGTTTGAGCGCTTCAAGCGAAGCGAGCAGTGCGTCGGCATTAACCGGATCTAGTCCCGAAAACGGCTCGTCCAGCACGAGCAGCGTCGGTTCGTGTACGGCCGCGCACGCAATTTGGACCTTCTGCTGATTGCCTTTCGAGAGTTCGGAACACGGCCGCTTCGCGTACTGGGCCAGACCCAGTTCTTCGATCCAGCGATTGGTCCGGCGCGTAACGTCGGACCCGTTCAAGCCGTGCAGGCGCGCGAAGAACGCGATCTGGTCGCGAACGTTCATCTTGCCGTACAAACCGCGCTCTTCGGGCAAATACCCAAACGTCCGGCGCGCTTGCCGATCGACGCGCCGCCCGTTCCATGTAATGGTTCCGGCATCGGGCTCGAAAATTGCGAGAATCATGCGCATCGTCGTCGTCTTGCCTGCGCCGTTCGGGCCAAGCAAACCGAACGTCGAGCCGGGCCCGATTTCGAACGAGACGTCGCGCACGGCTGAAATCGCGCCGAAGTCTTTTCGTACGTGATCGACGACGAGCACGTTAGGTTGTCAGCTCGCGCATCCACGCTTCCACGGCATCGGCCTGCGACGGCAGAATCGCTGACAGGTTGTCGCATCCGCTCTCCGTGACGAGCACGTCGTCTTCGATGCGTACGCCGATGCCCCGCAGCCGCTCGGGAACCGTCGCGTCGTCGGGCTGGAAATACAATCCCGGTTCGACGGTAAGAACCATGCCGGTTTTAAGCGCGCCGTAACGATACGTTTCGGCCCGTGCCGCGGCGCAGTCGTGCACGTCGATGCCGAGCATGTGACTCACGTTGTGCAGCGTGTACCGGCGGTAGTATTGATGCTGCGGATCGAGCGCTTCTTCGAGCGGCATCGTCAGTACGCCCAGCTTAATGAGCCCCTCGCACAACACCCGCATCGCGGCTCGATTCGGATCGAGAAAGTCGTTGCCCGGTTTTACGGCGTCGAACGCGGCTTGCTGGGCTGCATAGACGATGTCGTATACGGCACGCTGTTCCGGGCTGAACGAGCCGTTAATCGGCATAGTTCGCGTGATGTCGGCCGTGTAAAGCGATTCGACTTCGACCCCGGCGTCGAGCAGAAGCAGATCGCCTTTGGTGATGCGTCCGTGGTTGTGATTCCAGTGCAGCGTGCATGCGTGCTGTCCGGCTGCGGCGATGGTCAAATATCCAACGTCGTTGGCTTCGATCCGCGCGCGGCTCCAAAAGGCCGCTTCGATTTCGCGTTCGGACGTCGCGGTGGGCAGAATGCGGATTACGTCTTCAAACGCGCGTTTGCTAACTTCGCAACAGGTGCGAAGTTCGGCCACTTCGATCGCATCCTTGATCAAGCGCATTTCACTCAAATGCGTCGCGAGCTGCGCGTCACCGGAAATGGGGTCTACCGTTCGGACGTCGCTGCTGCGTGCGCGCAGTTCTTCGAGATACGGTTCGATTTGCGCGAGCGGACGGCACTTGTCGACGCCGTAGTATATTTGCGATTCGTCGACGCCGCGATGGCGCCCGACCCACAATTCGCCGTAGGCGCGGTCGGTGAAAAACTCTGCCGAGCCGCGATTGTGCGGCGGCACGAAGAGGACCGATTCGTGCCCGTTTCCGTTCGGCGCAAGCACGAGGAGCGCGCCCGGTTCGCCCCCGCCCATCAAGTATGCAAAGTCGCTCGACGGCCGGAAACGGAAGTTCGTGTCGTTGGCGCGCACTTTTTCAACGCCGGCGGGAATCACGAG
This sequence comes from Vulcanimicrobiota bacterium, assembly GCA_030854025.1. Taxonomy (GTDB): domain Bacteria; phylum Vulcanimicrobiota; class Vulcanimicrobiia; order Vulcanimicrobiales; family Vulcanimicrobiaceae; genus JALYTZ01. Next base: position 3,941 of record JALYTZ010000158.1, on the reverse strand, counting down.
GTGGGCGCCGGGGTAGGCGGCGCTAAGGCGTTTGCGACGCTCCTGAAAGTTCTCCAAGTGCGGAACCGTCGCCACCGTAATCGGGGCTTCCATCCAGTCGCGCGACATGAAGTTCAGCAGAGCTTCGGGCATGTCGGGGGTGTCGTGACCGGCTTTGGTTCGGTCGGGGGAGTCGGTGCTCTTGCGCGTGTCCATGCCGGGAACGTTCGCGGTCTAAAGCCGTATATCCAGCCCCAAATCCAGCGCGCGGGCAGAATGCGTGATCCAGCCGCTCGATATCAGATCGACTCCGCTTGCGGCGATGGCGCGGACGTTTTCGACCGTTACCGTGCCGGAGGCTTCGGTGAGCACGCGCCGGGCCGTCATCGCCACGGCCTGGGTCAAAAGCTCGGGCGTCATGTTGTCGAGCAGCACCGCGTCGATCGGCGCCTCGAGCGCTTCGCGCAGCTGATCTAGCGTGTCGACCTCGACCTCGATCTTTGCCATGTGACCAGCGTTTGCGCGGCATGCGTCGACCGCGGCTCGTATGGAGCCGGCCAATACGAGATGGTTATCTTTAATCAGGACCGCGTCGTCCAGCCCGAACCGGTGGTTGCTGCCTCCCCCGCACCGTACCGCATATTTTTCGAGCACGCGCAGTCCGGGCGTCGTCTTGCGCGTGCACACGATGTCCGCCGCGAATTCCGCGACGGCGTCGACAAGCGTTCGTGTTTCGGTTGCAATGCCGCTGAGATGGCAGAGCAGATTGAGTGCCGTGCGTTCGCCCGTGAGCAGCGCGCGCGCCGCGCACCGAATCGTCGCGACGGTTTCACCGGGGCGCACTCGCGAGCCGTCGTCGATCGCAACCTCGATCTGCGCTTCCGAGTCCAGCATCGTGAACGCCGCTCGCGCGGCATCGATGCCGGCAATGACGCCGTCTTTGCGCGAAATGATTCGCGCACGTGCTTGCAGTGCTTCGGGAACGATCGAGTCGGTCGTCAGGTCGGGGCCGTGACCGAGATCTTCGAGCAACGCGGCGCGAACCACCGGCTCGACGTGCAGACGTCCCGGTCTAAGCAACGCTTTGCAAATGTGTGAACGAGCGTTTTGCAAACGCGGCGTCTGGCGCTGGATAGTCGATGCGGTAGTGGCTGCCGCGACTTTCTTTACGCGCGAGCGCTGCCTGCACGATCAATCGCCCAACCGTGAGGAGATTGCGCAGTTCGTTGCTCTTCGACGAATACTCGCTTTCGAGTTCGCCGATGCGCGCGAGCGCCGCGTTCAAACCGGCCGCGTCGCGAAGCAGCCCAACGTTGGCATACATGACGTTGCGAAGATCGACGACTGCCTGCGCGCATTGCTCGTCATTTAGATGCGGCGGTGACTGCGCTACGATCGAGACGGCGGAATTGAGCGGCATGGTCGCGGAGGCAACGTTGCGCGCCACTCGCGTTGCGTAGACCAATGCTTCGAGCAGTGAATTGCTCGCGAGGCGATTGGCGCCGTGCACGCCCGTTGCGCTCGTTTCGCCGCATGCCCAGAGCCCCGGAAGCGACGAACGCCCCCAGAGATCGACCGCGATGCCGCCCATATGGTAATGTGCGGCGGGCGAGATGGGCATGGTGACGACGCGCGGATCGATATTCGCGCTCGTGCAGTAGGCGAAGACGGTTGGAAAGAGCGACGGAAACGATGCGCCGACTGCTTCTCGCGCGTCTAAACTTACTTCGCGCCCCGCTCGCTGCTGTTCGGAAATTGCGCGCGCGACCACGTCTCGCGGCGCCAGTTCCGCATCGGGATGAACCGCGGTCATGAACCGCTCGCCCAAATCATTGCGCAGGATGGCGCCTTCGCCCCGAATTGCTTCGGTAACGAGCGGCATCGGATCGCGGCCGATCGCAAGCGCCGTGGGGTGGAATTGCACGAACTCCATGTCGCTCAGCGTCGCTCCGGCGCGGGCGGCCATGGCAATGCCGTCGCCGGTGGCTTCGATCGGATTGGTCGTGTAGCGATAGAGACGGCCGATGCCGCCGGTTGCCAACACGGTGGCGCCGGAACGATAGACGGTGCGTTCGCCGGTTTGCGCATCGTGGGCGATGACGCCGGTTACGCGGCCGTCGTGAAGGAGCAGGTCGTCCGCAACCGCGCCTTCGATGATTTCGATGTGTGCTGCCGCGCGCACCGCGGCGATGAGCGTCTTCAATATCTCGTGGCCGGTTGCATCGCCGCCGGCTTTGACGATTCGCCGGCGATTGTGCGCCGCTTCGCGGCCCAACGCCAGCTCGCCGTCGTCGGTGCGATCGAACGTCGCACCAAGGTCGAGAAGTTGATCGATCTGCGCGGGCGCGTCGCGAGTCAGAATTTCAACGATCGCGCCGTCGGAAAGGCCGGCGCCGGCGCGCTGAGTATCGAGATTATGCAGATCGGGAGAATCGTCCGCGCCCACGGCGGCGGCAATACCGCCTTGCGCCCAATCCGTCGCCGCCCCGCTGCCGAGCTTGGTCTTGCACAGCACGATGACGCGCATCGGCGCAAGTTTGAGCGCGGCCATCAGCCCGGCAATTCCGCCGCCTACGACGATCGCTTCGGCGTTGTCGCACTCCGCCATCGGTTACGTACTGTACTCCAGCATGCGGTCTACCGCGGCTTTCGCGCGGCGCGCAATCTGCGGATCGACCGTCACTTCGTACTGCATCGTCTGTAACGAGTGCAGCACCTTGGGCAGCGTGTTGCGCTTCATGTGCGGGCAAAGATTGCACGGGCGCACGAAGTCGATCTGCGGAAAATTCGCAGCAACGTTGCTAGCCATCGAACATTCGGTAATCATCACGACGCGCGCGGGCGATGCGGTTCCGACGTAGTCGATCATGCCTTGCGTCGATCCGACGAAGTCCGCTTCCGCGAGCACTTCGGGGGGGCACTCCGGATGCGCGAGCACGACCAGGGTCGGATCGTCTTCGCGATAGCGTTGGATATCGCGAGCGGTGAAGCGCTCGTGCACTTCGCAGTGCCCTTTCCAGGCGATAATTTCAACGCTCGTCTGGGAAGCGACGTATTTCGCAAGATACTCGTCGGGCAAGAAGATAACGCGATCGACACCCAAGGCGTTGACGATTTTGAGGGCATTCCCACTGGTGACGCAGACGTCGGACTCGGCTTTAACGTCAGCCGACGTGTTGACGTACGTAACGACTGGAACGCCCGGATACTTTTCGCGCATCAGCCGCACGTCGGCACCGGTGATGGATTCCGCAAGCGAGCAGCCCGCGCGCAAGTCCGGAACGAGCACCGTTTTTTGCGGGCTCACGAGTTTTGCGGTTTCCGCCATGAAGTGTACGCCGCACATCACGATGATGTCGGCGCTCGTCTTGCCCGCTTCGATTGCCAGACCGAGCGAGTCCCCGACGATGTCCGCGACCGTGTGAAAAATTTCCGGCACCTGATAATTGTGCGCCAGAATGACCGCATTTTTTTCGCGTTTGAGCTTGTTGATCGCCGCCACGTAGGGAGCGTGAATCGGCCACTCGGCCGGCGGAATGATGGCGCGGACGCGCTCGAAAATCGGCGTCGTCGCGGCTTCCACCTCCGGGGTATAGGCCAGTTCCAGTACGCTCATGGCTCGCTTCCTTGGGTTCCTCCGTCCTTTTACTAATACCCCTTACAGCGCTCGAAGTTTGCGAAAAGTAACTACATCGGTGGCAGTGACGAAATGAACGAGGCGAGCTGCGTGTGAAGCGCGGCGGGCTGATCGTACATGATGAAGTGGCGTGAATTCGGAATCACCACGACGTGCGCGTTCGGAGCGTTGGCAACGATGGATTGGTAGTATTGCTGCTTTATCGCCGGTGATGCCAGCGACATCGGCGGTTTCGTATCGAGCGTCGCATCGAACGGCGCGATCTCCAGGATGGGAAGCGTTGCTTTTGCAAGCGACGGTCGTAGATCCAAGAGCACGTCTTCTT
>JALYTZ010000115.1 GCA_030854025.1 Vulcanimicrobiota bacterium | reverse complement strand
ACGCTTGGCGAACTGCCGGATCGCTTAGATGCGCGGTGCTCGTATTAAAATCGAGATGGCGGAAGTAGTAACTGTTCTCGACGTAGACCGTGTAGGGCGCAAGCTGCTTGAGCTGCTTGTAACGGTTCTGCGGGGCGTTGTACCAGAGGTCGATTTCCTTGGCTTCGACTTGCGTGAGCAGCGTGTTGGCGTCGGGAACGATCATGAAATCGACTTCGTGCAGTTTCGGTGGCCCGCGCCAATAGAGCGGGTCGGGCACCATCACGACTTCTTGGCCGCGTTTCCAGACTTTATACTTAAACGGCCCAATTCCGACCGGCAGCGAGTTGTACGCGACGTTATTGATGTTCGGATACTGGGCCAGCAAGTGTTTGGGCAAAATGCACGGATTCGCGCCTTCGGTCGAAAAAAACGATTGGATGAAGGGCGAATACGGCTTCTTCATGTGAAAAACGACGGTGTACTTGTCGGGCTCGCCGACGTTCTTTATCAGGTCCCAGCCGGTGCGGCTGGTAATGTTGTTTGCCGGATTCAACACGGCGCTGGTCGACCAGACCACGTCGTCCGCCGTGAACGGCACGCCGTCCGACCACTTTACGCCCTTGCGCAAGTGGTAGGTGATCGTCAAGCCGTCTTTCGAGACGCCGCCGTTTGCCATCGTCGGAATCGCGGTTGCAAGTTCGGGGTACGCATGGTTGTGAACGTCCCAACGAACCAGCCACGCCATCGTCAGCGACGCCATGAGTCCGAGCGTCGTCTGCTGCGAGAGCATCGGATTTAAACTCGAGAAATCTTCGCCGGTCGCATACCGCAACACGTGCGGCACCGTGAACGAATTTACGCGCCCGCCAGCCGAGGGATTCGTGCTGACGCCGGGTTTCGAACAGCCGGCCGCGAGCACGGCCAGCGAAAGCACGAGTGCTGCGAGCCGCTTCACATCGAGTACTCCCACGGATCCCAGAACGACGAGATCACCGACGAGGGCGTATACCCTTTCAAATCGGTATTGTAGACGTACGGTTCTTTACGGAACGAAATAATGATCGTCGGTACGTCGATGGCCAGCTGCTGCTGTACGATGACGTAGTCTGCTTTGCGTTTCGCCTGGTCGACGGTCTGGAGCGCGTCGCGCATTGCGGCCGTCGCCTTTGGATTGTTCCAGAACAAGTTGTTCTGCCCGCGCGGGGCAAAGTTATCCGCAGAGTAAAGCGAGCTGTCGTCCGGATCGATCGAACTCACCCATGCGAAAATCGCCGAGTCGTAATGCCCGCCTTCGAGCGTTCCGGCGCTGCCGTTGGCGAACATGGTCGCGGTCGAATAGTTCTTTACGTCGGCCTGCACGCCGGCGTCATGCCATTCGCGCTGGAGCAGCGTCTGCACCGCACGGCCGTTCGTCGCCTCGGTCTGCGTGCTCAAGTCGAACTGCAGCCGCTGTCCGTTCTTCACGCGGATGCCGTCCGGTCCGACTTTCCAACCGTCCGCATCGAGCATCGCCTTCGCTTTTGCTAGGTCGTACGGGTGATGTTCGATGTCGTTCGTGTACGCCCACGAGAGGGTGGGATGCTGATCGGTTTCGGCGGGAATTGCCGAGCCGTGAAAGATTTTATCGATGATTTCTTGGCGGTTGGTAGCAATGTCCAGCGCGACGCGCAGATTGCGGTCCTGGAATATCGGGCGCTTGAGATTGAAGTCGATGTGGTCGAAGAGAAACGAACTGACGCGGATCGCGGTGAGTCCGTTGTTGGGATTGGCGGCGAGCGCGGCGTACTTCGGCCAGTTTATGCCCGTTCCGCGCGCGACCATGTCGATCTCGTGCGTCTGCAACTGCGTGGCCATCGTGTTCTCGTCGGGCATGATCTTGAAGATCACTTCTTTGAGTTTGGGCGCGCCGAGGAAATACTTTTCGTACGCTTCCATCCGCACTTCCGACCCGCGCTGCCATTCGACCACTTTGAACGGCCCGCTGCCGATGGGCAGCGCGTTGTAGGGCGCGTCGTTGATCGAACCGTGCTGGGCCTGATACGAAGCCAAGATGTGCTCGGGCAGAATCGGCGCGTTGCCGTTGACGCCCCAAAGCTGCTGAAGGTACGGCGCGTACACGCGCTTCATATGCACGACCGCCACGTAGGGGTCCGTGCAGTCGATGCTCTTGATGTCTTTGTAGCCGTCCGTCGTGGCGATGTTGGTCTTCGGATTCATCACCAACTGCCAGGTGAAACTCAGGTCCTTGCACGTAAGCGGTGCGCCGTCTTGCCACGTGATGTTGTGACGAAGCTTGTACTTGAGCGTCAAACCATCTTTGCTGACGTCGCCGTTTTCGGGGGTCGGCACTTCGGAGAGCGCATCGGGAACGGGCTTGCCTTTGTCGTCAAAGCGAACCGCATACGAGTAGATGAACATCGAGAGATCGCCCGCGGCAGCATTGGCGCCGAGCACCGGATTGAGCGTTTTCGGGTCGGTGTTTTCAGCGAATCGAAGGACTCCCGGCCGCGTCCACGAGTGTCGCGCTCCGGCGGCGGTGGGGCCGTTGTTCGTTTTGGTGCAGCCGGTTACGAGCAGCGCCGCGCCGGCGGTGAGAAGGCAGAGTCGTTGCCAAGCGTTCAGTGTAAGCTTCCTCCTAGATCGCGCATCGTTTCGGGGTCGATCCCGTGGCGAACGCAGAAGTCGCGATAAGCGATCGGAGAGATCTCCGACGGCTTGATCTCGCTGCGTCCTCCCCAGAAAACGTTCGTGTAGTTGAATTCGATACCGGCTTCGCGCAAGTGGGCGTCGATCGCCGCCTTGTGTTCGAGCAGCACGCCTTTGTCCAGTCCATGCGCGACGGCCATGATATTGACGAACCGGAACTCCGGGCCGCCCTCGCGCCAGTACGCATGCGTGATGATGTGATGGCGGCCGACTTCGCGGCCGGCATCGATCTCGCGGCCCGGGGGGACCGCCCAGTGGAAGAGCGCGTTGTAGCGCGTCACCCGTTCGTCGTTCGCGGTCGCCTTGACGTGTTCCAGAAAAGTCGAAAAACGGCCGATCACTTTTTTCGCATTGAGCCGGCGAGCCACGTCGTAAAATACGCGCGGTTCGACGCCGGCTTCTTCGGCACGCACTTTCCATAGATCGCGCGCGATCTCATCGGGCGCAAACTCGCGCTTGAGCGCACCGAGCACGCGCCATTCGAGATCGTCGAGCTGCACGATGTTCGTGTGCAGAACGTCGGCCGGTACGTCGGCGCGGCTGCCCGGCTCGATCCCGCGGCGGCGCATGTGCCCCACGCCGAGTGCGAACAGATTCTTGGCCGGCATGAGACGGAAGTGTTCGCCCCCGACCCGGTCGAGCAAAAATTGCGCGTGCTTTTCGATCGAATAGCCTTGCGGAACTTTGAGCGTGGTCCACAGGCGATAGTTCGCGCCCGGCGTCGCGGGGTCGGCGCTGCGGATGACGACGTGTCCGGAAAACGGATCGTCGCGAAACATCGAGTCGAACGCCGCGTCCAAGCGCACCGAGGGAATCTGCCACGCAATCAGCGCGCCTTGCGCGAGATTCGTGGCCATAAGCGTTTGACGAACGCGCCGAATCGTTCCGGCACGCAGCATCGCCTCGACCCGTTCAAGCACGGTCTCGACGGGTACGTTCGATTGCGCGGCCACCGCACCGAACGGATCTTCCTGAAAACCCGTGAGCCGGTCTTCGGAAACCGCCAGAATGGCGGCATTCACCGGATCGCTTATCGCAGCCGGCACGCCGGTTTGAGAGGGCATGCCTTGCGTATTTGACATGCGGGCGCCGTCGCCCGCTCCCGTTAGCGCGCCGGGGTCAAGTCCGACTGACCGATGGCGTAGAGATAGGCTTGTTCCGCCTGACGCAGCCCGTAAACGGCGTTGAGCTGATCGTTCTGCGAAGTCGTGAGCTGGAGCTGCGCCTGCAACAGCAGCGGTAAATTCGTGACGCCGGCGCGATACTGCGCCTGCGTCGCTTTGA
>JALYTZ010000112.1 GCA_030854025.1 Vulcanimicrobiota bacterium | reverse complement strand
CATCCTACATACGTTCGCCCAGCGGCTTAAAGAGCGCGGAAAACCGGGCAAGGTCATCATCGTAGCGGTTATGCGTAAGCTCATCGTCTTGGCATTTGCCACGCTAAAACAGGCGCAGCCAGCGATGCCAACTACGCCTTAGGGCCTTGACTCACAAGACGGTATCTGAGCTTATACAAGGACGAATTAGCGGATGGGTTACTCTAGGTTGTTTGCGTGGGCCATGTCTCGTGCGAGCAGGCGGTCTTGTTCGCGGCCGGTCGCGCGCAGGTTTGCGATGAGGAGCGCCGGGTCGCCGTCGCTTTTGTTTTGACTGAGCTTGAACTTTGCAGTGATGCCGGTGACGTCGAACGTGCAGGCGACGATCGCCTGCTGCAGCCGGTCGAAATACTCATCGGCGAGTTCGCCGGCGTCCCATGCGTTTGAAGCGCCGGCTTCGAGATGTTCTACCAAGAGGCGCAGGATGGGCCGGGTTTGCGCCGGCGATGCTAAGCGTACGATTCCGGTGCAGTGAACCGTCGAGTAATTCCAGGTCGGCACGTTGTGCGAGCGATCCGCGTACCAGCGCGGCGAGATATATCCGTGCGGCCCGTGAAACGCAATCAGCGCCTCGCGATTTTCCAGCGTCGTCCACTGCGGGTTCGCTCGCGCAAGGTGCCCTGCCAACTTCAGCGGCTCGTCGCTTGCGATTACGAATGGAAGGTACGACACGAACGGGCGTCCGTCGACGACGTTCACGACGGTTCCTAACGGGTACGTCCTGATCAGCTGCTTCGCGGCCTCGATGTCCGTCCGCCTATTTGGCGCAGGTACGTACATGCTCTGAATGCGTTTACCGGATGCGGTGGATCTTTAGCAGATTCGTTCCGCCGGCGCCCACGGGCATGCCGGTGGTAAATGCGATCAGGTCGCCGCTTTGCACCAGACCTTCGGAAAGCATGCGCTGTTCGGTGATGTGCAGCAGAACGTCAATCGACGCGTACCGCTCAATGAGGTGGGACTCGATTCCCCAGAGCAGCGTCAACCGGCGCGCGACTTCTTCGAGCGGCGTTAAGGCGACGATGCGCGCGCGGGGACGGAATGCGGCGATATGGTGGGCGGCGTTTCCGGTCGTCGTGCCGGTGACGATGTAGGCGAGGTTGAGTTCGGCGCTGGATCGCGTGGCGGCTTCGGCGACGGCGGTGGCGATATCGCGCGTCGCTCCCTCGAGGCGCCGCAACTGCAAGATCTCGTGCGGATACTGCTTTTCGACTTCACGCGCAATTTCGGCCATCACGCGCACGGCCTCGATCGGATAGGCTCCGCGCGCCGTCTCGCCCGAAAGCATGACCGCATCGGTTCCGTCGAGGATCGCATTGGCAACGTCCGTGGTCTCGGCGCGCGTCGGGCGAGCGTTGACGATCATCGATTCCAGCATCTGCGTAGCGGTCACGACCGGCTTGCTCGCGCGATTGCAGCGCGCGATCAAATCTTTTTGAATCATCGGAACGGTTTCCAGCGGAACCTCGACGCCGAGGTCGCCGCGAGCCACCATGATGCCGTCGGCCGCTTGAACGATGTTGTCGATGTCTTCCAGCGCTTCGTGTTTTTCGATTTTCGCCAGCACCGGCGTCGTCTTGCCGCGCTCGCTGATGAATGCTTTGACGCGATTGATGTCTTCGGCGCTGCGCACGAAGGAAACGGCGACGTAGTCGACGTCTTTGCTCAAGCCGTATTCCAGAAACTGCAAGTCGCGTTCCGACACGGCCGCAAGATTGAGCGAACCGTCGGGATAGTTGATGCCTTGCGTCGGACGCAATTCGCCGCCGACTTCGACCGTCGTGAGCACTTCCGATGCATTTTTGTCGAGAATGCGCAGCGTTATCGCGCCGTCCGCGAGGTACAGCTTGTTTCCGACCGAGACGTCGGCCGGCAGATGACGATACGAACATGAAACGCGGTCGAAGTCGCCTGCGATCTCTTCGGTCGTCAGCGTGAACGCGGCGCCGCGTTCGAGCTTCACGAAAGGCACGTCGTCGGCCAATTTGCCGGTGCGCACTTTCGGCCCCGGAAGATCCTGAAGCACGGCGATGTACGCGCCCAGCTCTTTGGCAATGCCGCGGACGCTGTCGATGATCGCGCCATGGTCCTCCGGCGTCCCATGCGAGAAATTGAGCCGAAAAACGTTTGCGCCCGCCACGATGAGCGAGCGGATGATTTCGGGATCGCGTGAGGCAGGGCCGATCGTCGCTACGATCTTCGTGCGTTTTTGCATTACTTCCATGGATGTGCTTGCGCTTGCGCGGCGCAGTGGGAGGCTCCTGCGATGGAATGCGCGCATTTATGTTCACCATGCGCCGGGATCCATCCGACCCTCGGCCGTCGCGACGCGTCGCCGGAAGCTTTCTGGCATCGCTGCTTCTTCACGCGCTGGCGGCGCTAACGCTTATTTCACTCGCGACGTCGTCGTCCGAACAATCGGCACCGGAAAATATTGCCGGCAGCGAAATCGTAACCGTTACGAACCGGCAGGTAGCGCGCACCGCGCCTGCGGTCGCAAAGCCCGCGCCGCCGGTTCCTAAAGCGCCGATCGTCGCGCCCCCGCGCGCGCGGATTGCGCGGCCCGCGCATCATCCGCGCATCCTGCACGAGCTTTCGGTGAACGCTCCGACTGCGCCGCCGAATCCGACGCCCGCGCCGGAAGCATCTGCGGCTCCCAACCCACAGCCGACCCAAGAAGCCATTGTAGCTTCGCCCCTTCCGTTTCCGCCCGCGGTCCCCAAAAGCGTGCCGACGGCAGCAGCCGTGGCGGTGACGATCAAGGCGCCACCGACTGCCGTCCCCCCGGCTCCTGCGCCGGCCACGGCCGCGCCCGCTCGAACCGCCGCGCCGGCCGCCCCAAAAGCGCCGGCCCCGCTGCCCAAGCCGTCAGCCGGCGTTCCAAGCCCCGGGCCGACGACGGCCCCGAAGCCGAGCGCAAACCATGGCACGACGCAGACGCCCGGGCCTAAGCCGGTCGGCTCGCCGGGGCCGCGCGGCGAATCCGTCGCGAAAGCCGTTGCCGCCCCGAAGCCGGTACAGCTTGCTCCAACGCCGTCGCCGGCTGCGCATGCACAAACGAAGCCGGTCCAAGTGAAGCCCAAGCCGGCCAAAAAGCCGGCAATCGATATCAACGCTCGCCTTCGAAGCCTAATCCCCACCGGGCCGGTAAACTCCACGACCGGCATCTACCACGCAGATCTCGGGAGGCTGAACGGGCGGCTGGAACCGACTCCGCCGCCGGAGATTCTGGCGCAGACGAAATATCTCTACGAACAGTCCGGAAAGAGCGCGGGGCTCGAAGCGCGCATAAAAATGTACGTCACGTCCGTACACCGTTCCGGACCTCTAACCACGTGCACCGGCTGGCTGCTGAAGTACCCGCGCCCCGAGCGATCGTACGGGAGCTTGAGCGATCGCGAAACGGCCACGGGACGAGTCGATCCGTCGGGCTCGGATTTCGGTTCGTCGTCGGCCGGCTACACGACCCGTCCGGCAATCGAAGAAAATGTCACGTATCTGTGCAATCCGGCCCTGCTGACTCCATTCGTTGCTCCGTCGCCCTAATGGGCTGGAGGCGCTTGCTTCTAGCAGCGTGACCTTTGTCGCGCTACAATACAAGTGTCTCAAAGAGACTACAGTGCGAAAAAAGGACAGGAGGGCGGTTGGAACCGCAAGATCCGCCGGGCTATCATAGCCCCTACCGAGCCCGCCACACTTAGAAGCGCTAGACGAGCCGCTTTCCGGACGCCGGACTTTAAACCGGCAGTAGGCGCCGCTCACATCGGTAACACGATGAATGGTAAACCAACGCGACGGGCCGCACCCACTTGGGGTTGCGGCCCGCCGCATGTTTGGGGTATCCTTGGTATCGGAAAGTTAGAGTAAGCGTGGGCAGGTCCCGCGCTTCGTTGTTGTTAGGAGCATCGAGCGTGTCGCAGGACGGCGAAGTGGGAACAGCTTTCGAACGGCTGATGACGGATCTCGAACGCGATCCCGCATTTGCGGAGATCGAGTTCGTGACCCGCGGTGCGCGGCGAAGCAATCAAACGACGTCCCTCACGGTGACGATCGATCGTGAAGGCGGCGTCGACATGGCAAGCTGCGAACGGCTGGCCGCAGCGATCAATGCCGGTCTCGACGCGTACGATGAATTCTATACGCTGGAAGTGAAGTCGGCCGGCCTAAACCGTCTGCTGACGAAAGCGGGCGACTACGATCGCTTTGCCGGGAGACTCGCAAAAATCGTGACCACGCTGCAAATCGAAGGCGGCAAAACCCACCGCGGTACGCTGCGCGGCGTTCGCGGAACGAACGTCATTCTCGAAACGGCGAAAGGCGAACTGCCGCTGCCGATCGCGACGATCAAAACGGCTCACCTCGAGTACGACATCCGAACCGACCTCACGCGTGACAAAAAAGAACGGAAGAACCATGCCTGAAACCGCAACCGACGAAAAATTAATCGACGTGCTCCAATTCATTTCGCGGGAGCGGAACATCCCGTTCGAAATGCTGTTGGAAGCGCTCGAAGCGGCGTTACTCACGGCGTACAAACGACACTTCGGAGCCGAGGCAAATGCAATCGTTACGGTCGATCGGCAAAACGGTGAGTACAAAGTGTTTCATCGCCGTGCCGTCGTTGACGAAGTGACCGATCCGAAGCTCGAAGTTACGCCCAAAGCCGCCGGATCGCAGTATCAGGCCGGCGATTTTTTCGACGAAGAGGTGACGCCCAAAGACTTCGGGCGCATCGCCGCGCAAACGGCGAAGCAAGTCATCGTGCAGCGGATCCGCGAAGCCGAACGCGACACGGTGTACAACAAATATGCCGCCAAGCTCAACGACATCGTCAAAGGCTCGGTTCAGCGCTACGAACAGCGCAACATGTACGTGCTGCTGGACGGCAAGGACGAGGCGCTGCTTCCGCTCTCCGAACAAGTTCCGCGGGAAAATTTCCGCATCAACGATTTCATTCGCGCGTACGTGTTGGACGTACGTAAATCACCAAAGGGCCCGACCGTGATTCTTTCACGCGCGGCCGAAGGATTGGTTCAGCGTTTGCTCGAGTTCGAAGTGCCCGAGATCGAAGACGGCATCGTAGAAATCATGGCGATTTCGCGCGAGCCCGGAAGTCGCTCGAAGGTTGCCGTCCGCACCAACCGCGCGGAAGTCGATCCGATAGGCGCGTGCCTGGGCCCGAAATCCAGCCGCATCGCCAACGTATCCGACGAACTGCGCGGAGAAAAAATCGACGTCATTCGCTACGATGCGGATCCGACGGCGTTCATCAACAACGCGCTTGCTCCGGCGAAGGTGCTCACCGTTGAGCTGTTCGAGGACGACGGCGTCGCGCTGGTCGTAGTGCCCGACTATCAGCTTTCGTTGGCGATCGGACGCGAAGGCCAGAACGTGCGGCTGGCCGCACATCTTACCGGCTGGCGACTCGACATTGCGAGCGAAGCCGAAGCCGGCGAGGCGCGCGAACGCTATTTGGCCGAACGCGCCGCTCCGCCGACCGCCGAAGTCGAGCAAGAAACGGTTGCCGCAGATGAAGTCGATGAAGAAACCGGCGCAGAGGAAGAGGCCGTCGCAAGCGCTCCGGCCATCGACGAGGAACTCATCCGCAAGCTCGAAGAGTTCAAGCGTGAAAGACTCGGCAGCGAAGAGTGAGCGAAACGCTCCGGTCCGGCAGTGCGTCGGGTGCCGTGACCGGAAAGAACAGCGGCTGCTCGTACGATTCGTCCGACGAGACGGCTGCTGGGCGATGGACGCTCAGGGAGCGAAACGCGCTCCAGGGCGGGGAGCATATCTGTGCTCGCGCGAATGCGGCGGACGAGTGGCGAAAAACAAACGATATCCGGGGCTTGCATCCGCGGCCGCCGAATACGGGTTCAAGTAAGGTTAAACATGTACACACACGGCAATGATTGAGCTCGGTAACTCCAGCGCGCGCAGGCGGGCTGGGGAGGAGTGCGTCACAATGGTTTGAGGGCGAACGCAGGCGGCTCTCAACGACGGCGTCCTTCGGTGTGAGAACGCGCCTGCAAACTGAAAGGCAGACTTTGGCTACGGGAAAAGTTCGAATTTTTGAGCTCGCAAAAGAGGTGGGTCTCTCTTCTAAAGAGCTGATCACGCTATTTAACGAGCGGCTGGGCGGTATTTTCGAGGCGAAAAACCAGCTTAGCGTCGTACCCGATCACATCGCCGACCTCGTCCGTAGCGTTCTGCTCAAGCCCGCAGCATCGGCCAAGACGGCCGCAAAGCCACCGAAAGCGGTTGCCCCTGCGGCCGCTCAATCGACGGCTCCCGCGTCTAAGCCGGCGCGCGTGGCGGCCAAGGCCGCGCCCGAGGAACCGATCCCGGTTCTGAAACCGGTTTCCGCAAGTTCCCGCAAAACATCGGTCGCGAAAGCAACCGCGGTTGCCGCCACGCCAGCCGAGCCGGTTGCGACCGCCCCTCTCGTTGAACAAGCCGAGCCGCCTAAGGACACGGCCGAAGTCGCAGGCGCCGCCAAACCCAAGCCGCCGGCCAAACCGGCTGCGGCCGAGGCCGCTCCGCCGACACCGGCTGCCCCCGAAGTGCCGTTGCCGCGTTTGCGTCCGGTGCCGCAAGGCCAAAATTCCATACTACCGCCGCGTCGCGCAGCGACCCCGCCCCCGCCGACGACGTCGGCGTCGGCCTCGCCTGGTCCGAAGACGGGCATTCCGGGACGTCGCGGTGTCGCGCCGCGGCCGGGCCAGCCCAGCACGGCCGCTCCGCAGCAGCCGCAGCTTGGCGCGAACGGCCAACCGGTCCCGCAGCCGGGCCGCCTGATTTCGGCCGCCCCGGCTCGCCGACCGGCTGGAAACGGACCGTTTCGCCCGCTTTCCGGGCCCGGAGAGAATACGCCGCGTCCCTTCGGTGGCACGGCACGCCCCGGCGTTCCACTTTCCCCGACGGACGCTCCGGCGCCAAGCGCAGGCGGACGCCCCGGAGACCGGTCATTCCATCGCGACGATAAACTCAACAAGAAAGATCGCGAGAAAGAGATGCTCCTGGAAAAGGAGCGCAATCGCAAGAAACGCACCGAGAGTGCGCCGCAGCCGCCGCAGCAGAAACTCGAAGCGATCGAGATTCCCGACTTGCTGACGGTGCAAGAGCTTGCGACTTCGATGATCGTTCCGGCGAAAGATGTCATCAAAGAGCTGATAAAGATCGGCACGATGGCGACCATCAATCAGAATATTCCGAGCGACGTGGCGATTTCGGTTGCCAAGAAGTTTGGCTTCAATGCGGTCGTCAAGGAAGCCGGCGAAGAAGTGAGCGTCGAGCAGGAAGAAGACAAGCCCGAGATGATGACGCCGCGTCCGCCGGTCGTCACCGTGTTGGGGCACGTCGACCATGGCAAGACCTCGCTGCTCGACCGCATCCGGGTCGCGAACGTTGCCGGCGGCGAAGCCGGCGGCATCACGCAGAAGATCGGCGCGTATACGGTCGACAAAGACGGCCGAAAGATCACGTTCATCGACACGCCGGGCCACGAAGCGTTCACGCAGATGCGTGCGCGCGGCGCCAAGGTTGCCGACGTTGCGATTCTGGTGGTCGCAGCGGACGACGGCGTCATGCCGCAAACGCGCGAGGCAATCAGCCACGCGAAGGCCGCCAACATGCCGATCGTCGTTGCGATCAACAAGATGGACCGCGAAGACGCGCAACCCGATCGCGTCAAGCAGCAGCTGATGGACCAAGGTCTGCAGCCTGTCGACTGGGGCGGCAAAGTCGAAATGGTGCCGGTCTCCGCGCGCACCGGTGAGGGCATCGACGCGCTGCTCGAAACGGTATTGCTTGAAGCCGACATCCGCGGACTCAAAGCCAACAAAACTCGCCGCGCAGCCGGCGTCGTCATCGAATCGGCGCTTTCGAAAGGCCGCGGTGCGGTTGCGACAGCGCTGGTTCAGAACGGCACGCTGCACGTCGGCGACATCATCGTCGTCGGTGGAACGTTCGGCAAAGTTCGCGCGCTGGTCGACGACAAGGGCAAACAAGTCAAGAAAGCGGGTCCCTCGATCCCCGTTGAAATCATGGGCTTGCAGGACGTTCCGTCGGCAGGCGACACGCTGATGGTCGTGAGTGACGAACGCGTCGCTCGTGAAACCGCAGCCAAACGTAAAACGCGGCGGCGCGATACGCGCATCGCGGCAACGAATTCGCAGCGCGTTTCGCTCGAAACGTTCATGTCGATGCCGGCCGAAGGCAAAAAGACGCTCAACCTCATCATCAAGGCCGACGGTCAAGGCTCGGTCGAAGCGCTGCGCGCGCGGATGGAATCGCTTTCAACCGAAGAGGTGGAGATCAACGTCATACTCGGCGGCGTCGGCGCTATCACGCCGAACGACGTGAATCTTGCCAGCGCGTCGAACGCCGTGCTCATCGGGTTCAACATTCGCCCCGACGAAACGGTCAAACGCCTGTCCGAAAACGAAGGCGTGGATTTGCGCTTCTACCAGGTCATTTACGAAATCGAAGACGACCTCAAGAAGGCCATGCGCGGTATGCTCGCGCCGGTCGCGCGCGAAGTCACACTCGGTCATGCCGAAGTTCGCCAGATCTTCAAGGTCAGCAAAGTCGGTACGATTGTGGGATGTTACATCAAAGACGGCAAGATCACACGCAGCGCGCGCGTTCGCGTGCTCCGCGATTCGGCCGTCGTGTTCGATGGCGAAGTCGAGAGCTTGCGCCGGATGAAAGAGGACGTTCGCGAGGTCGCCGAGGGTTACGAATGCGGTATCCAGATTGCAAAGTTCCAGGACTTCAAGGACGGAGACATCATCGAAGCGTTCATGATCGAGCACGTCGCCGCAGAACTGACGCCGGCCTAAGGAGCCCCTTTCACATTAAACAGCAGCGAATGGCCCGAATCGACCATGAGATCCAGCGCCTGCTCGGCAAATTCATCGCCCAGGATCTCAAAGATCCGCGGCTTGGATTCACCACGGTGACGCGCGTCGAAATTACGCCGGATCTGCGGCATGCCAAAGTGTTCGTGGCGATTATCGGCGATCGCCACGTCGCCCGGCAAACGATGGATGCACTCGAAAGCGCGAGCCGCTTCTTGCGCGGGGAGCTCGGCCGCGAAATCACACTGCGCCACGTTCCCGAACTGACGTTCGTAGAAGATCGTTCGACCGAGCGGGCGATCGATCTGGCCAAAACGCTTCGCGACGACGTGCAGCCCGCCGCAGTCGAATCGGAGTCACCATGATTCAAGAGAAACAACATTCGGCGGCGACAACGACCGAAGCGGTGATCGCCGAACTGCGTCGCCGCCAGGCGTTCGTCATGGTCAGTCATGTCAAGCCGGACGGCGATACGCTGGGGGCCGGCCTCGCGCTCGGCATCGCGCTCAAACGGTTCGGTAAGCGCGTTCACTACTTTCAGCAGGATCCGGTTCCGCGCAATCTGCGCTTTCTGCCCGACACGGAATACGTGTCGCGCGACGTCCCGGCCGATCTTCCAGCGGATACGCTCTGGGTGTTTTGCGACATGAGCGATACCGGTCGCGCCGGAGAATTTCTGCCCGAAATTGATCGCGAAAATATTTTGGACATCGATCATCATCTGGGCAATACGCACTTCGGCGCGTTCAATTACGTTCTTCCGGCCGAGTGCTCGACGGGCACCTGCGTGGTGCATCTGCTCGCAAGTCTGGGCATCGAAGTGGACGAAGCGATTGCCACCTGCCTGCTGACCACGATCATGACCGATACCGGCGGTTTCATGCACAGCAATACGACGGCAGCCGTTTTGCAGCTTTCGTCCGAGCTGATGCTGGCCGGGGCGAACAAAGAACAAATTACCGAAGAGATATTCGCAAACAAGCGGTTTGCGGCGCTCAAACTTTTGGGACGGGCGCTGAACGAAGCGACGAGCGCGCATGAAGGGCGGTACGTTTACTCGTACGTCGACGAAGCGATGTTTGTCCAGTGCGGCGCGGACGGCGAAGATACCGAGGAGATCGTCAATCATCTGCGCTCCATCGAAGGGGTCGAGGTCGCTGCACTTTTCAAGGAGTACGGCGGCGAGATTCGCGTGAGCCTGCGTTCGAGCGGCCGAGTCAACGTGCAGGCTGCGGCCGCGCGCCTGGGCGGCGGCGGCCACTTCCGGGCATCGGGATTAACGTTTGCGGGATCCCTGAGCGACGGCATCAAAACCGTCGACGCGGCCCTTGTCGCCGAAGGTTTGTGATCGCGCCTAGCGCGCGGCGATGCTCGGCTTCGTAAACGTTTTCAAGTCTGCCGGGCCGACGTCGGCACAAGTCGTGGCGCGCGTGCGCCGCATCTACGGCCTGTATTCGCGCGATCGCAAGATTGCCGTCGGACACTTGGGAACGCTCGATCCGCAGGCGGCCGGCGTGCTTCCGGTCGCGATCGGCAAAGCGACGCGCCTCATTCCACTGCTGACCGATCGGCGGAAGGCATACGTTTGCGCGCTCGTCCTCGGGCGCTCGACGACGACCGGGGACGCACTCGGCGAGGACGTTGCGATCGAGCCCGTGCCGCGCGATTGCGAACGGCGCTTGCGTGAACTGCTGCCGCGGTTCGTCGGTAAAATCTCGCAAATTCCGCCGATGCACAGCGCCGTGCATCATGAAGGCAGGCGCCTATACGAACTGGCACGCGAAGGCAAAGAGGTCGACCGCAAAGCGCGCGAGATCACGATTTACGCGATAACGCTGTTGGGCATTGAAAACGGCAACGTCGCCCGTTTGCGGGTTGCCTGCAGTGAAGGCACGTACGTGCGCACCCTGTGCGAGGATATCGGAGCGGCGCTCGGCTTGCCGGCGCACATGGGCGCCTTGATTCGCGAAGCATCTGGGCCGTTCGTGTTATACGAAGCCCGAACGGTCGAACAGATCGCCGACGCTCCGCGCGAAGCGATAATTGCCCCCGAACATATCATTCCGTTCCCCACGATCGTGCTCGACCTGCGGCATTCGGCCGACTTTCGCGCGGGCCGCGTCGTTCCGCTGCCTGCGGGTGGTCCCGGCAAACACGTCTTCGTTCGCGACGAATCGCGCACGCTCGTGGGCGTGGGTGAGACGCACGGTGCGCTGCTTTCCCCGCGCAAAGTCTTCGTTTGAAACTGTACGACACGCTTGCGCGCGATTCGAAAATACCGCTGGTGCTAGCCATCGGCTTCTTCGATGGAATGCATCTGGGCCATCAGGAAATTGCTCGCGCGGT
>JALYTZ010000106.1 GCA_030854025.1 Vulcanimicrobiota bacterium | reverse complement strand
ACCGCGCGCAAATGCCGGACGCACCGGTCTGGGCGTTGCGCTGTTCCTCTTTGCGCTCGGGCTTACGCTCGCCGGCAGCGGGGACGTGCAAGCCCGATACCTGCACATTTCGATTACCGCAATCACGACGTTCTATCGCGGATTTTGCATTGTCGCACCGATTTTCGGGTTTCTGATCACCTTCGCGCTGGCTTCCGAACTCCGCCGCCGGCACGGCGTTCACGAAGCGACGCGCGTGCGGCTGCGGCGCAATGAAAGCGGCGGCTTCGAGGAAGAACCCATTCAGTAATGGTCGCGGCCTTGACCGGCATCGCGACCATTGCCGCGTATCTCGTTGCCGTGCGCGCTTATGGCAAACGCTATCCGCAGCGCGGGTTTTCCGTATTGCGCATATTGAGTTTCGTCTGCGGGACCGCACTTATGACCGCGGCGGTGCTGCCGCCGATCGACGCGGCAGTAGATGCTTCGTTTGCGGCACACATGGTGCAGCATCTCGTGCTCACACTCGTGGGACCGCCGCTGTTGCTGCTCGGCGCTCCGTTGCTTTTGTTGGTATCGCTCCCGTCCCCGCGCACCGGCCGCGCCGTGAGCAGAATCGCGCGTCATCCCGTCGCCCTCGCCCTCCTATCACCGGTCCTCGGGTGGCTGCTGTTTATCGGCGCTCTTTGGAGCGTGCATTTCACTGCACTCTACGAACTTGCGCTTCGAAATGAGGCGGCGCACGTAGCCGAGCACCTGCTGCTCATCGCGACGGCAATACTTTTTTGGATGCCGGTCGTTCAGGTCGGGTATGCGCCGCGCCCGCTGCCGTTCCCGACGCGAATGCTCTACCTGTTTCTTGCGATTCCACCCGGCGCGTTCTTAGGACTGACGATTTTTTCCACGCGTTACGTGCTGTACGCGCACTACGAAATCGGCCGAACGCCGGCGCAGGCTTTGGCCGATCAGCAGAACGCCGGCGCACTTATGTGGATTGCCGGCGGCGCCGTGCTTTTTACGGCATTTATGGCGACTGCGGCAATGTGGGCTGCGCGCGAACGCGACGACATTGTTGCACCGCATTGTTTCCGCGCGCCTCCTCCCGGGTAAGGTGAAGCAGTCCATACGTCCCTTTCTTCCACGCGGGGTTAATATCTGTGACTGTCAGTGACTTCATGCTCGAACGCCTTGTCGAGTGGGGCTTTTATCGCGTCTACGCCTATCCGGGGGACGGCATAAACGGCATCATGGGCGCGTTCGATCGCATCGGCGACAAACTTGATTTTATTCAGGTTCGGCATGAAGAAATGGCTGCGTTCATGGCCTGCGCGCACGCGAAGTTTACGGGCGAAGTAGGCATCTGCTTGGCTACTTCGGGTCCGGGCGCCGTTCATTTGCTCAACGGATTGTACGATGCGAAGATGGATCACACTCCCGTTGTTGCGATCGTCGGACAAGCCGCGACGTCGGCCCTCGGCAGTTCGTATCAGCAAGAAGTTGATCTGCAAGTGCTCTTTCAAGACGTGTGCGAGTACGTGTACACCGTTTCTAATCCGGCCGCAATGCGTCACGTTCTAGACCGCGCCGTTCGAACGGCAGCAGGCATGCGCGCGGTGACCTGCGTGATCGTTCCCAAAGACGTGCAAGAAGAAAAAGCAGTCCCGAATCCGCCCGACAAGCACAATTTCACCCACAGCAGCGTGGGCTTCAGCGCGCCCGTCGTCATTCCGGCGAATGCCGATCTCATACGAGCGGCGGATTTGCTCAATTCTTGCGAGCGTGTCGCGATGATGGTCGGCCAAGGTGCGATGTATGCCGCCGATGAGGTGCTCGCCGTCGCGGATCGATTGGGCGCCGGCATCGCGAAGGCGCTGTTAGGAAAAGCCGTTGTGCCCGACGATATCCCGTACGTTACCGGAACGCTGGGATTGCTCGGAACGCGTCCAAGTTCGGACATGATGCAAGACTGCGACGCGTTGCTGATGGTCGGCACGTGTTATCCGTATTCAGAATTCTTGCCGAAGCCGGGCAAGGCACGCGGCGTGCAAATCGACATCGATCCGCGGAACGTGGGACTGCGTTATCCAACCGAAGTCAATCTAATTGGCGACAGCCGCGCGACACTTGCCGCGCTGCTCCCGCTGCTCGAACAAAAAACCGATACGTCCTGGCGCGAAAAAATCGAAAAGAACCGCGTCGGCTGGGAGAAGGACGAAGAAGCGCGCAGCCGCGTTACCGCCAATCCGATTAACCCGCAACTCGTCTTTTGGGAACTTAACGAACGCATCCCGGCCGACACGATTCTCACCGGTGACGCCGGAACGGCGACCAACTGGTTCGCGCGCAACATTCACATGAAGCGCGGCATGAAGTCATCGCTTTCGGGCAGCCTCGCGACGATGGGCGGCGCCGTTCCCTACGCGATTTCGGCGAAGTTCGCATTTCCGGATCGGGTCGTGATCGCGTGCACCGGCGACGGTGCCATGCAGATGAACGGCAGCGCCGAGCTGCTCACGGTTGCCAAGTATTGGAAGCGCTGGTCCGATCCGCGCCTGATTTTCCTCATCATGAACAATTCGGATCTCAATCAGGTGACCTGGGAGATGCGAATCGAATCCGGCAATCCGAAGTACGATCCGTCGCAGGATTTGCCGCACTTCAACTACGCCGCGTATGCCGACTCCATTGGACTGCGCGGCATCCGCGTCGAAAAGCCCGAAGAAATCGGCGATGCGTGGGACCGCGCGCTCGCGTCGGATCGGCCAGTCGTATTCGATGCCGTCGTCGACGCGAATATTTCGCAGTTGCCTCCCCATATCACCATGGAACAGGCCCACAACCTGTTCTCGGCGTTGCGAAAAGGCGATCCCGACGAAGGCGGTGTGATCAAAGAATCGATCAAATCCGTGCTGGCCGGCATCCTGCCGGACCACGAAAACCGCTAGTCCGATGTCGACTGCTGCGGTGCGATGCGAAGCGCGCATCGAGAGCGTCGAAGTCAGCGCGTACCGCGTTCCCACCTCCACCCCGGAGTCCGACGGAACGCTGACGTGGGACTCGACGACCATGGTCTACGTTGAAGTTCACGCGGGCGGCGCCGTCGGCATCGGTTTTACGTACGCCGATCTGGCGACCGCAAAACTCGTCGAAACGATCTTGCGCGAAACGATCGTCGGCACCGATGCCATGCAAATCGCTGCGCGTTGGGATGCGATGTTCGCAAAAACGCGCAACCTCGGCCGCGATGGGATCACGTCGATGGCGGTTTCCGCAGTCGACGTGGCGCTCTGGGACCTCAAAGGCAAGCTGCTCGGCGTGCCGACGTACGTTCTGCTCGGGGCCATGCGCGATCGTGTGCCGGTATACGGCAGCGGGGGCTTTACCGCGTACTCCGTGCAGCAGTTGTGCGATCATCTCTCCGGCTGGGTTACCGCGGGCATTCCGTGGGTCAAGATGAAAGTCGGACGCGACGCCGCTGCGGATATCGATCGCGTGGCCGCCGCGCGCGCGGCAATCGGTGAAAGCGCCGAATTGTTCGTCGATGCGAACGGCGCGTACACGCCGCCGCAAGCCGTCGCCCAGGCTCGTCATTTTGCCGAGCAGCGCGTGACCTGGTTCGAAGAGCCGGTGTACCGCGAAGACTACGTCGGGACGCGCTACGTGCGCGAACGGGCGCCGGCGGGCATGGATATCTCAGACGGTGAGTACGGCTACGGTCTCTACGAATTCGCACGCATGATCGACGCAAAGATGCTCGACGTGCTGCAAGCCGACGCGACCCGCTGCGGCGGTTTTTCCGGACTGCTTGCCGTCGACGGGCTTTGCCAAACCACCATGACGCCGCTCTCCACGCACTGCGCGCCGCACCTCCACCTGCAGGCGGCGCTCGCGTGCAAGCAATTGCGGCATATCGAGTATTTCTACGATCACGTTCGCATCGAACGGATGTTTTTCGACGGCTGCACGGAGCCGCAGGCCGGCGAGCTCGTGGCCGATGCTACTCGACCGGGCATCGGGCTCGAACTGCGCCGAGCCGACGCGCAACAATACGCTCTCTAACCGCTACATAAAAGAATAGGAACGTTTCATGATCCGTATTTTGGATGCCGTCGAGTCGCATGCCGGCCACCTCAACGGCAAGCACCCGGCACCGACGAATCGCACGGATGCAGTGAACGAAACTGGTGTCGACGCGGCAGCTCTCGAAGCGGAGTTGCGCAAGAGCGTCAGCGGTGAAGTTCGATTTGACGACGGCAGCCGCGCGATGTACTCCACCGATGCGTCGAACTACCGTCAAGTTCCCATCGGCGTCGTGCTTCCAAAAACGGCGGCGGACGTCGAACATACGCTAGCCGCGTGCCGCAAATTCTCGGCGCCGGTCTTCTCGCGCGGGGGCGGAACCAGTCTGGCAGGGGAGACGTGCAATGCGGCGGTCGTGATGGACTTCAGCAAGTACATGCATCGTCTGCTCGAGATCGACTGGGAAGCGAAAACGGCGCGCGTGGAACCCGGCTGCGTTACCGACGATCTGCGAAATGCAGCCGAAAAGCGGCATCTCACCTACGGGCCCGACCCGGCGACGCATAGCCGCAACACGCTGGGCGGTCAGATCGGAAACAACTCGTGCGGCATGCACGCGCAGTACGCGGGCAAGACCGAAGAGAACGTCGAGGAACTCGAAATCGTTACGTACGACGGGCTGCGCATGCGCGTCGGGCGCACCTCGGACGACGAGCTGGCGCGCATCATTGCAGGCGGCGGTCGCAAAGGCGAGATTTACGCGAAGTTAAAAGGCATCCGCGATAAATACGGAGACCTGATCCGCGAACGCTTTCCGAAAATTCCGCGGCGTGTCTCCGGTTTTCCCCTAAATGAACTGCTTCCGGAAAACGGGTTCAACGTTGCGCGCGCGCTGGTGGGAACCGAAGGCACCTGCGTTACCGTCGTCGAGGCGAAAGTGCGGCTCGTGCACAGTCCGCCGTTCCGCGCGCTGCTGATGATCGGCTTCAAAGATTTGGCCACCGCCGGCGATCACGTTCCGTTCTGCGATGAGTTTAAGCCGCTCGCGCTCGAAGGCATGGATCACTCGATGTTCCACTATATGGAACTCAAAGGCGAATCCACGTCGCAGAGCCGCGACCTGTTTCCTGACGGAAATGCGTGGCTCGTTTGCGAGTTCGGAGGCGAGAGCGAAGACGAAGCGGCAGCCAACGCGGGCAAGCTGCTCGAAGGCGTGAAATCCAAGGGTGAAGCGGTCGCGACCAAGCTTGTTTCCGATCCCGATCAGCAGAAGCGGCTGTGGGCATTTCGCGACAACGCGCTCGGCTCGACTTCGAAGATTCCAAATCAGCCCGACTATTATCCCGGCTGGGAAGATTCAGCCGTCGATCCCAAACGGCTGGGCGATTATCTGCGCATCTTTCGCAAGACGATGGATGAGTACGGCTACATGGGCACGATTTACGGCCACTTCGGGCAAGCCTGCGTGCACGTGAGCATAAATTTCGATCTCTACACGACCGAAGGCATTGCCAAGTATCGCGAGTTCGTTACGAAGATGGCGCACATCTGCGTGGAGCACGGCGGGTCGCTTTCGGGGGAGCACGGCGACGGTCAGGCGCGCGGCGAACTGCTCCCGATCATGTACGGCGACGAGCTCGTCAATGCGTTTTGGGAGTTCAAGTCGATTTGGGATCCGCAGAACCGGATGAATCCAGGCAAGGTCGTGCATCCGTACAAAATCGACGAGAATCTGCGCTGGGGAATCAACTACGAACCGTGGGAGCCGGAAACGCACTTTTCGTACCCGCGCGATCACGGCAGTTTCGCGTTCGCCGCAAATCGCTGCGTCGGTACCGGAAAATGCCGTCAGCACGAGTCGGGCACGATGTGCCCGAGTTACATGGCGACGCGCGAGGAAGCGTACTCGACCCGCGGCCGCTCGCGGCTGCTCTTCGAAATGCTCGAAGGCAATCCGATGCGCGACGGCTGGCACGATGAGACCGTCAAAGACGCCCTCGACTTCTGCCTTGCATGCAAGGGCTGCAAGAGCGAGTGTCCGGTCAACGTGGACATGGCGACGTACAAGGCCGAATTTCTCGCGCACTACTACGAGGGAAAACGCCGCCCGGTGGCAGCGTACGCATTCGGGCTCATGTACTGGTGGGCCAAGCTCGCCGCATTCGCCCCCGGCATCGTCAACGCCGTCGCGCAAACGCCCGTGCTGCGCGACGTTGCGAAAGCCGTCGTTACCATGGCGCCAAAACGGCGCATTCCGATGTTTGCGCCGCAGACATTCCGCGCGTGGTTTCAGGCGCGGCCGCCACGCAACGTCGGCAAAGAAGATG